>DASWVA010000106.1:0-14972 GCA_036401415.1 Streptosporangiaceae bacterium | reverse complement strand
CTACCTTCAGCCCAAGATCATCGCCGCCTCCGTCGCCGTCGTCACCTGCGCGACCGGGGGGACGTTCGCCGCGGTCCATGTGCACGCGGCCACCACCGCGGCGGTGACCGCCCCGGCCCCGGCGCGGCCCACGGCGGCGCCCCCCGCTTCGCTCGCCCCGGTGCCCGGCCCGCAGGTCACCGTCCAGCAGAAGATCACGCCGGTGGCGTCCCGGCCGTCCCGGCGGCGGGCGGCCACCCGGCCCCCCACGCCCGCCGTCACGCAGCCGGCGGTGCCCGGGACCAAGAAAGGCGTGGCCACCTGGTCGTTCGGGGCCGCCCAGCAGGCGCTGGCCGCCTCCGGCGCCTCCTGGTACTACAACTGGGGGTCCAGTCCGTCCATCAGTACCCCGGCCGGCGTGTCCTACGTGCCCCAGATCTGGGGCTCGGCCAACGTCACCAGCGCCACCCTGGCCCAGGTCAGGACCGAGGGACACACGCTGCTCGGGTTCAACGAGCCCGACCTGAGCAGCCAGTCCAACCTGTCGGTGCCGCAGGCCCTCAGCCTGTGGCCGCAGCTGGAGGCGACCGGAATGACACTGGGCAGCCCGGCGGTGGCCTCGGGCGGCGACGTGGCCGGCGGCTGGCTGGATCAGTTCATGACCGGGGCCGCCGCCCGCGGCTACCGGGTCGACTTCATCACCTTGCACTGGTACGGCAGTGACTTCGACAGCACGGCGGCCGTCAGCCAGCTGCAGAGCTACATCCAGGCCGTTTACAACCGGTACCACAAGCCGATCTGGCTGACCGAGTTCGGTCTGGCCAACTTCGGCACGGGCACGTTCCCGACCGGGGCTCAGCAGGCGGCGTTCGTGACCGGCGCGACCGCCATGCTCGACCAGCTGCCGTACGTGCAGCGGTACGCCTGGTTCGCGTTGCCGGCCAACAGCAGCGACGGAACCCTGGGCCTGTTCGGCAGCGACGGCGCCGCCACCGAGACCGGCCGGGCGTTCGAGGCGGCCCGGTGAACCTGCGCTCGCGGGCTGTTTCCGGACCCGGTGGCCGGAGCGCCCGGTCCGCAGGGCAAGATAGCAGAAAGAGTCCGAATTTTCCGGCAACTGACTGCTTCGGCCGGACGTCCTTTCCCGTAGGACTGCTCGTTCGGGGCCTGGGCATGGTGACGGTACCTGACCTGGGGAAAGCCGGGTGGAGTGACAGATGGGGAGTTCTATCCCGCCGGGGGAAACCGGCCACGGGGTAGCGCCGGCCGCGCCGCCGGCCGGGGAGCCAGGCCCGCCACCGCGCCGCCGCCGCCGTCGCCGGCTGCTGATCTGGACGGCGGGCATCACCGCCGGGGTGGTGGCGCTGGCCGCCACCGGCGTGTTCCTGGTCTACCGGCACTTGAACGGCAACATCCAGCAGCGTGACGTGAGCGGGCTGCTCGGCACGCAGCCGGTCGACCTGCACCCGCAGGCCGAGAACATTCTGGTGATCGGATCCGACACCCGGTACGGCCAGGGCCGGGGTTACGGCAGCGGACTGGTCACCGACCAGTCCGACACCACGATAATCATCCACATCGCGGCCAGCCGCCAGTGGGCTGAGGTGATGTCGATCCCGCGCGATTCCTACGTCAGCATCCCGGCCTGCGAGATGGGCAACGGCCAGATGTCCGGGCCGCAGACGTTCAAGATCAACGAGGCGTTCGCGCTCGGCAACCTGGACGGCAACAAGACGGCCCTCGGGGTGGCCTGCACGCTGAAGACCGTCGAGCAGAACACCGGGCTGTACATCGACCACTTCGTGGTGGTCAACTTCACCGGTTTCCAGAACATGGTGTCGGCGCTCAACGGCGTCGAAGAGTGCAACACCCAGCCGATCAACGACCCGAAGTCGCACCTCCAGCTGACCGCGGGCCAGCATCTGCTGACCCCGAAGCAGGCGCTGGCTTACGTCCGGGCCCGGTACACGCTGGGCGACGGCAGCGACCTACAGCGGATCGGCCGCCAGCAGGCCTTCATGTCCTCGCTGGTCCAGCGGCTCAAGAGCAAGCTGCTCAACCCGCTGGCGATCTACCGGTTCCTCGACGCCGCGACCAGGTCGCTCACCATCGACACCAGGCTGGGTGGGGCGACCGGCCTGTACAACCTGGCGTCCAGCCTGCGCAGCCTGCCGTCCAGCAAGGTCGCGTTCTTCACCCTGCCGACCTACCCGCGCTCTGAAGCCGTCCCGTCCGACACGGCCAACGTCCTGTGGACCCAGCCCGAGGACAGCGAGATCTTCCAGACCTTCCGCGACGACGTTCCGGCCAGCCAGTCGCTGTTCGCCGGCCGCGCGTCAGCCAGCCCATCGGCCAGCGCCCCCGGCTCTGGTCCGGGGTCGTCCGCCACGCCGTCGTCCCCGGCAACGCCGTCCGGTACGCCGGACGCCAGCCCTTCCAGCCCTGCTGACCCGGCCGGCCCGTTCGGGCCGGGGACGGTGGCCGGCTCGGGCAGCCCGCAGGCGACGGTCACGCCGTCGCTGGCGATTCCGTCGGCCCGGACCGCCAACCAGAACATCTGCACGGGCTGAGGACGGCCCCAGTGGCAGTGGCCGGCCTGGTTAGGTGTAAGCGCGGTTACCGGGGCATGAGTAGTGCATGGTTTCCCCGTACGCCAGCCCGGCGCCCGACGATGTTTCCGCCCGCGCGCAGCGTGAGGTCCCCGAGCCGCTGGTCGAGGCCATCGAGGATTCGGCCAGCTTCCTGGCCGCGATCTGGAACCGGGAGAAAGCCGGCCTGCCGACGTCGGCCGCCCAGCTGCACGTGCTGCTAATCATCGAACGGCACCGGGACATCAACCTCAGCGGTCTGGCCACCCAGCTCGGTGCGCTGGTGTCGTCGGCCAGCCGGCTGTGCGACCGGCTGGAGGCGGCCGGGTTCCTGCACCGCGTGCACGGCACCAGCCGCCGGGCCGTCATCCTGCGCCTGTCGCCGGAAGGGCGGGACCTGCTGGACCGGCTGCGATGGCAGCGGCGCGAGGACCTGGCCCGGATCCTGGCCCGGATGCCACCCGCGGCCCGGACGGCCCTGGCTACCGGGCTGGCCCAGTTCCGCGCGGCCGCGGGGAAGAACTCACTGCCCCTGCCGGGCGGCGGCCCGGCCGGGGAGATGTTCGGCCCGGTCTAGCACCCGCGGGGTGGTTCGCGATCCACGGTGATCCGTCCGGGCCGGATACCTTTGAGCCGTGACACGGAGGCTCGGGCGCTGGATGCTGACCGGCATGGCCGTGCTGGCGGCGGCTCTGGGTGCGGCCGGGGGCGCGGCCGGTGTGGCCCAGGCGGCCACCGGCACCGCTACCGGCACGGGATCCGGCCTGGCGCCGGTGCCGGAACACGTGGTGATCGTCGGGATTTCCGGACTGCGATGGACCGACGTGTCCGCCGCGGGTACTCCCGCGCTGTGGCAGGTAGCCTCGGGCGGCTCACCGGGCTCGCTGGTGGACTACGCCATCTTGCCGCATACCTGCCCGGCGGACGCCTGGCTGACCATGAACGCCGGCAACCGGGCCCGGGTCCAGCACGGCGAGAAGGGCCCTTGCCCCGCACTGCCTGCGGTAACGTCCAGCGGCGGCCAGGCCCGGGCCGGCCGGGCCACTCCGGCCCGGATCGCGGCGATGCCCGCGCTGACCCGGTTCAATCAGCAGTTCCACACCAGCCCCCAGTGGGGCCTGCTGGCCTCCGCCGCGGGCGCCGGCCACTGCGCGACCGCGGTCGGGCCCGGGGCGGCGCTAGCCCTGGCCGGGCCGGACGGGCAGGTGAACGGCTACCGGCCGGTCCTGCCCGGCACCTCGGCCGCGGACCGCCAGCTGCTGGCGAGCTGCCCGCTGACCGTTGTCGACCTGGGTTCACTGCCCTCGTCGGCCGGCGCCGCGCGGACCGCGGCCGTACGGCACGCCGACGCGGAGCTGGGCGCGATCACCACGGCGCTGCTGGCCGGCACGACCCTGATGGTCACCGCGCCGGGCGCCTCCGTCAACCCGCCGCATCTGCAGGTCATCGCGGTCAGCGGCCCCGGCTACCGGTCCGGCCTGCTGGACGCCGATTCGACCCGGCAGCCCGGGATGGTCGTCCTCACCGACCTGACCTCCACCGTGCTGGGCTGGCGCGGCCAGACCGCGCCCGCGGACGTGGTGGGCTCGCGCATCACCCGCGCCGACCGCGGTGCGGCCGCTCCCGCCGTGGCCAGCCTGATCGGCCAGGACACCGCGGCCCAGGTGTGGACGAGCACGCACACCATCTTCTTCTGGACCTATGCGCTGGTGGACGGGTTTGCCCTGATCGGCATCGGCCTGCTCTGGTGGGGCGCGCAGCCCGCCCGGAGGCGGCGCCGGGCCAGGCTCTGGCGGATCGCGGGGACGTTCGCCGCCGCGGTGGCCGCCGGTTCCTTCCTGGCCAACCTGGTCCCGTGGTGGCTGTGGACCCACCCGGCGCGGTGGCTGTACGGGCTGACGGTGATCTGGACGGTGCTGATCGGGGCGGGCGCCCTGGCCGGCCCGTGGCGGCGGGATCCGTTCGGGCCGCCCGGCGCGGTGGCCGCGGCGACGGTGGCCGTGGTCGGCGTCGACGTGATCACCGGCTCGCGGCTGCAGATCGGGACGCCATTCGGGCTGTCGGTGCTGGAGGCAGGCCGGTTCTACGGGATCGGCGGGGAAGCAGTCGGCCTGTACGCGGTGTGCGGCATCCTCGCCGCCGCCTGGGCCGGGCACGCCGTGCTGCGCCGGGCCGGGCAGGCCCGGGGCCGGGCGGTGCTGGCCGCGCTGGCGGCGGCGGTGTTCGCCGTGGTGGCCTGCGGCTGGCCCCAGTTCGGCGGCAAGGTCGGCGGGACCATCGCCATGGTGCCCGGCTTCATCCTGCTGCTCATGGCCCTGGGCCAGGTCCGGATCACGCCCCGGCGGGTGATCGTGACCCTGGGCAGCGGGCTCGCCCTGTTCCTGGTGTTCGCTCTGGTCAACTACCTGGTCCCGGCGACCGGGCACTCCGACATCGGGGTGTTCGCCGGTAACCTGCTGCACGGCCGGGCCGGTGGCCTGCTCACCCGCAAGGTGACATCCATGCTCGGGTCGCTCGCGGTCACCGCCTACAGCCCGGTGGTCCCAGTGGTCCTCATCGGCATCGGCCTGATGCTGCTGAAGCCCGGCTGGTACCGGGTGCGCGTGCTGCCGCGGGCCTACGCCACCGAGCCGTTGATGGCCATCACCCTGGCCATGATGTGGCTGGTGGCCGTGCTCGGCTGGTTCGCGGACGATTCGGGCATTATCGTTCCTGCTACGGCGCTGCCCGTGGCGCTGCCCCTCGGCATCGCGCTGCTGGCGGGGGTCCCGCTGTCCGAGGAGGCGGCCGCCGGTCCCGGACCGGCCGTGACCGGCTCCTCCGTCGCGGGCCGGGCCGGACGGCGGACCGGACCAGACAGCTGAACCGGCGGAAGGAGAACGGTGCAGTACCAGCTCTCCCGGCTCATCGCCGGCCCGTTTCTGCACGGGCTGTGGCGGCCCGAGGTGACCGGTGCTGAGCACGTGCCGGAGACCGGCGGTGCCATTCTGGCGTCCAACCACCTGTCCATCCTGGATTCGGTCTTCCTTCCGCTGATGCTCAAGCGGCCGGTGACGTTCACGGCCAAGTCCGAGTACTTCACCAGCCGGCACCCGGGCCTGCGGCTGATGGGGATGTACCTGCGGGCGACCGGCCAGCTCCCGGTGGACCGCGACGGCGCCCGGGCCGCCCAGCAGATGCTGGAGGGCGCCCTGGCCCTGCTGCGCCAGGGTGAGCTGTTCGGCATCTATCCCGAGGGCACCCGGTCCCCGGACGGCCGCCTGTACCGGGCCCGGCCCGGGGTCGGCTGGCTGGCGCTGAACTCCGGGCTGCCGGTGATCCCGGTGGCCATGCTGGGCACGGACAAGGTGCTGCCGCCGGGCCGGAGTGTGCCCCGGCTGGGCCAGGTCAGGATCAGGATCGGCAAGCCGATGACGTTCGGGACCGAAGGGGCCGGGCCCGGGGCGGGTGGCCGGCCCGAGGCGCCCGGCAAGGTGCGGCGGGCGATCGCCGACGAAGTGGTCCGGGCCATCCACGAGCTGTCCGGCCAGGAGTACGTGGCCATGTATGGGTCCGTGCGCAAGGAGCAGCTCGCCGCGGAAGCGGCGGTGCACCGCCCCTGAGCCGGGGACCGGAACCCAGCACTCCGGGTGGGCCGGGCGGGGTCGGAGCGGTCAGGTCCGGGGTGGGCCCGGTTGGTCGTCGTCGCCCCGGCCGTGCTCTGGATCGCCCGGGAAGGGATCGGACAGCGCGGACGGGTTCCAGATGTACAGCGGGCCGGACGGCGAGTCACCGGGCCGCCCGCCGGCGCCACGGTCGCGCGGCGGTTGCGGCCCCTCGGGTACGGGACCTGGCTCGGGCTCGCCCGCCCGGGACGGCCGCCCCGCGTACGGCGGCAGAAACTCACCGGGACGGCTGAGCCGGCCCGTCCGGCCCGGATAGCCGTCCCGCGGCCACCCCGGCTGCGGAACGGCCGGTTCGGGGCCGTCTCCCGCACCGGGGAGCCGCCCGCTGACGCCCGGGACGCGCCACAGCGGAGGCGTCACGGCCGGGTCAGCCGGCTTTCCCTCGGCCGACGCGGACGGCCCATACGGCGCGGACGGCCGGCCCGGGCCGCTGGGTGCGCGCGGTGCTTCGGGAACGGCCTGCCCCGCTTCGGGCAGCGGCAGCCGGTCCAGCGGCGAGATCGGCCGCGACCCCGGTTCGGGACCGCTGGCGGGTGGAAGGCGGTCGGCCGGCGGCGAGGCCGGGGCGGGAACCCCGCCTGCCGGGCCCGCATCCCACCGCGGCGGCACCGCCCTGGCCTGCGGCAGCTCCCGCGGCCCAAAGGAGAAGCCGGGCGGCCTAAAGGAGGAGCCGGGCGGCCCGGAGAGCTCCGGAGGGCCGGAAAAAGGCGCAGGCACGCCGAACGGGTCCGGCGCGCGGCTCTGCGGTTGGTGCAGCAGCTCGCCCGCTGGGGCCGAAGCTGGCTCCCAGGGCGGCCCGCCCGGCGCGCTGACCTGCCCGCGGGTCGCGGTGCGGTTGGCTGGCGCGGCCCGGAGCCGCAGGTGGGGCGGGCTGATCCGCGGGCCGGGGCTGCTCCGCCCGGCCCGGCCACGATTCCGGCGGCGGTCTGCCGGGGGCGCCTCGGCTGATGCGTCGCCCGGCTCGTCCTGGTCGCCGGGCTCGTCCTGGTCGCCGGGCTGTACCGGCCGTTGGGGTGCCGGCCTGTCAGGCACCGGCGCAAAGCGCGGCGACATGAAGTCGGATCGCTGGCCCGGGTCCGGTGGTCTGAAGCCCGGGTCCGGTGGTCTGAAGCCCGGGTGCGCCGCCCCGGCTACGCCCGGGCCCGGCGGCGGCGCGGAGGGCGTGAACACGGGCTCCGCCGCCATGTCCCGTGCGTGCCGGGCACTGACGGACGGGACGGGTAGCGGCCCGGACGGCGGGCCCGGCGGCGCGCCGAGCAGGGTGCGGGGTTCAGGCGCGGAGGGGGTCTTCTGCCCGGCCCGGCGGCGCCGCAGGCGGAGGCCGAGCACGACGGCCAGCAGCGCAACGATCAGGCCCCCGGCCGCGACGGCCGCATCGCGCAGCGCGGACCTGGCCATGCCGACCGCGCCCACCTTGGGGCGTGACGTCGGCGGCCGGGCCGGGGCGGGCGCGGCGGCGGCCGGGGTGCTGGGCCGGGCGGTCGGCTGAGGGGAGGCGATCGCCGTCGCGGCCTGGATGGACCTGAGCGCATCCACGGTGCCCCGCCCGTCGCCGGCGGGACCGGGGGCGGGCGGCGGGGCACTGCCGTCGAGCAGGGCCTGCCGGACCTGACTGGCGGTCAGGGCGGGATAGCGGGACCGGATCAGCGCCGCGACCCCGGCCGCCATCGCGCTGGCCGCGTCGCTGGTACTCATGTTCCGGTATCCGGCCGGCCGGCTGGCCGTGGTGATGTCCACCCCGGGCGCGGTCATGGCCACGTACGGCTGCCGGGTGGAGAAGTCGGCCCGGTCACTGTGCCGGTCGACCGCGCCCACCGCGATGACGCCGGGGTAGGAAGCGGGGAAGCTGGCGGTGTTCCCGTCGGCGCCGTTGTCGCCGGCGGGGGCGATGAGCACCGCACCCTGACCGATGGCGTAGGCGATCGCGGATCGTTCGGCCGCGCTGCCGCCCGCGGCGGCGGCCAGGCCAGCGGTGGGCGCCCCGTCCGAGGCCAGCGTGGCCGGATCGAGCGGCAGGTCGATGACCTTGGCCCCGTGGGCCACGGCGTACCGGATGCCCTCGGCGATCGCGTCGGGCAGCCGCCCGACCGCGCTGCCACTGGCGTTCAGCGGGTCGGCGGCGTCGAAGGCGACCCGGATGGACAGGATCCGGGCGGCCGGCGCGATCCCGATGATGCCCGAGGCGTCCCCGGTGTTGTCGCCGTGGCCGGCGATGATGCTCGCCGCCGAGGTGCCCTCAATGCCCCAGGTGTCACTGGCCGCTGTTTCACCCGAGCCGGTGAAGTCGGGACCGGTGGTGACCGAGCCGGCCAGGTCAGGATGGGAAGTGAGCACCCCGGTACTGAGCAGCGCGATGGTGACCCCGGTGCCGCGGGAGGCCGGCCACGCCTCGGTGACGTGCAGGCGGCTCAGCCACCACTCCGAGCGCCGGATCTGGTCCCCCGCGGCCGAACCCGTCCGGGTGTTCCCGGTCGCCGCGGCGACCGTCGCGGCGGCGCGCGTTACCGGTCCGGCCGCGGCCGGGGCTGCCACCGTGACCATGGTGGCGGCGGTCGCCGTCACGGCCAGCAGCGCGCCGCTGGGCAATCGGGGTGACACGCGGTCACGTCTCCTCGGGGCAGGGAAACCTGCGGCGCGTGACCCGTGCCAGGATGCCTGGTTCGCCGCCGCTGCTGGCGGCCGCCATCCTGCCCCGTCCGTACGGTTTCCTTGCCGCCCCACCATCGTGCCATGCGATTGCACGCGCGGGGAATTGTTCCCCGTAACCCGCGGCGCCAAGATCACTTTGATGCGCTCAGCCGTGATCGCGTGACTGCACCGGGTAGACGGACGGTCAGGGAGCCGGGCTCATCGCGACGGTCAGGGCACGGGGCTCATCCCGACGTGCGCGCCTGGCGGCAGGCCCAGCCGCTGGGCCGCGTCACCGGAGTTGACCGCGATCGAGACCATGCCGGACCCGTCGGCGAAGGCGACCAGTTCGCCCGGCGGCACGGACCCGAACGTCTCCCGGTACGGCACGGTCAGCTGACGCCGGCCACACCGGATCACCACGCTGCGGCCGTACCGGATACCGATGCTGCTCGCGTCCGAAGCGGAGATGGACAGCTGGACGTTGCCGAACGTGTCCACGGTGAGCACCTCGCCCTCAGCGGTGCCGTCGATCACCCGGCTGGCCGGTGGCGGCAACGTCACCAGGTCGCTGATTTCGATCTCGGGACCGGCCGAGGCCAGGTCCGCGCCCGCCGCCAGCCGGGCCGCCACCGGCATGAAGATGTCCCGCCCGTGGAATGTCGGGGACGCCTGGGCGTTCAGCCACATCTCCTTGTTGGTCAGGCTGACCGCCATGCGAGGGCCACCCGCCACCGACGCGGCCCAGGACAGCAGGCCGTTGTCCGGGCCGACCAGGATCGCGTCGCCCGCGGCCACCGCGATGCCGCGCCGCTCGGTTCCGACTCCCGGGTCGACCACGGCGACGTGCACGGCCGGCGGAAAGTAGGGAATGGTCTGGGCGAGTACCGCCGCCCCGCGCCGGACATCGCCGCTGGGCACGAGATGGGTGATGTCCACCCTCGTGATCTGCGGGGCGATCTGCGCGGCGACTCCGTGGCAGGCGGCGGTGAACCCGTCTTCCAGGCCGTAGTCGGTCAGAAAGGTCAGACAGCGAAATGAGGCCACGAATCGTGAGCGTACGTCGCCCCGGGCCGCCGGTACAGAAGCGGTGTCCAGCGGATTTTTCCGTGCCGCGCCGCGCGCCTACGATGAGCCTGTCCGGGAGGAGGGCGACATGGCGGAGCTGTCCGAGCAGGACGCCCAGATCCTGGCCTTCGAAGGCCGGTCGTGGCGCCGTTCCGGTCCGAAGGAGCAAGCTATCCACGATGTGCTGAACCTGGCGCCCACGCGGTACTACCAGATTCTCAACGAGCTGATCGACACCCCGGAGGCGCTGCGGTTCGACCCGGTGCTGATCAAGCGGCTGCGGCGGCAGCGCTCGCGGCGGCAGCGGATGCGTTCGCCGCGGCCCGAGTAGCTCGCCGGAGCCCGAGGAGTTCACCCCAGCCTGAGCAGGGAGCCATGAGCGATGACGCGGTACGGGCCGGGCTGCCCCGGTCCACCACCTCCGAAGGACAGGCCGGGCTGGACGCGGTGCTCGCCGCCCCCGGCGACGCCCTGATCGCATCGGACTTCGACGGCACGCTGTCGCCGATCGTGGCCGATCCGGGGGCGGCGCACGCCCATCCGGGCGCGATCGCGGCGCTGCGCCGGCTGGCCCAGCCGGTCGGCACCCTGGCCGTCATCACCGGGCGCCCGGTGGCGCAGGCGGTCCAGCTCGGCGGCCTGACCGGGGTGCCGGGCATCATCGTGCTCGGCCACTACGGCTGGGAGCGCTGGGAGGACGGGCAGGTCACTTCGCCGCCGTCACCGCCCGGGGTCACGGCCGCCCGCGAGGAGCTGCCGGCCGTGCTCGGGGCGCCCGGGGTGCCCGAAGGCGTCTGGCTCGAGGACAAGGGACACGCGCTTGCCGTGCACACCCGCCGCGCGGCCGACCCGGACGCGGCCCTGGCCGGACTGCGGGAGCCGCTGGAGACGCTGGCCGGGCGCACCGGGCTGGCCCTGGAGCCGGGCCGCCGGGTCATCGAGCTGCGGCCGCCCGGCATGGACAAGGGGGTCGCCCTGACCGGACTGGCCCGCGAGCGCGGGGCCCGCTCGGTGCTGTTCTGCGGTGACGACCTGGGCGACCTGGCCGCGTTCGCCGCCGTCCGCGTCCTGCGGGACGGCGGCACCCCCGGGGCGGCCGTCGTCAGCGGCGCTCCCGAATCGGAGCTTCCCCCGGATGAGGGGGACTTCACGGTCGACGGCCCGGACGGAATCGCAGCGTTCCTGGGCGCTCTCGCCGACGCGCTGGGCGCGGACTGAGCCGGGACTAAGCCAGGGCGTCCAGCTGGGCGTTCAGCCACACACGCGGGGCCTGGCCGGCGGCCGACACCGCCATGGCCGCGCAGCGGCGGCGGCGTTCACCGGCGGGCATGGTCAGGGCCTGGTGCATGGCATCGGCGGTGGCGCTCAGATCGTAGGGGTTGACCAGGAGCGCGTCCGGGCCGAGGAGGGAGGCCGCGCCGGCCTCACGGGACAGCACCAGCGCGCAGCCCTGGTCCGACAGCACCGGGCCCTCCTCGGCGACCAGGTTCATGCCGTCCCGGATCGGGTTCACCACCAGCACGTCAGCGACCCGGCAGGCGGCCAGCGACCGAGGGTAGTCGTCCTTGACCTCAAGGATCAGCGGCTGCCAGTCCGGGGTGGCGAACTCGGCGTTGATCTCGGCCGCCACCTGCTCGACCCGCTCGGTGTACTCGCGGTAACCCGGCACGCTGCTCCGGGACGGATAGGCGAACGCCACGTGCACGACCCGGCCGTGCCATTCCGGCCGGGTGGCGAGCAGTTCCCGGTAGGCGGCCAGGCCGCGCAGGATGTTCTTGGACAGCTCGGTCCGGTCGATGCGCACGATGAGCTGGCGTGCCCCGGCCAGCCGCCGCAGGGCGTCCACGTGGGCCTGCACGTCAGCGGCCCGGGCCCGCTCGCGCAGCGCCGGCACGTCCACGCCCAGCGGGTGCACGCCCACGCTGGTCAGGTGCCCGCGGTGGATGACCTGCTGCGCGTCCCGGTCGACCTGGGCCCCGAGCACGGCCTCGCAGCAGTCCAGGAACGCGCTGGCCCACCGCGGGCTGAGAAACCCGGCGTGGTCGGCGCCCAGGATGCCCTCCAGGACGGCGCGGCCGTTCTCGTCGGCCAGGATCCGGTAGTAGTCCACCGGCGCCCATGGGGTGTGGGAGAAGTGCGCGATCCGGGCCCCGGGGACCCGCTCCCGCAGCATCCGGGGGACCAGCGACAGGTGATAGTCCTGCACCAGCACCCGGGCCTGATCCCCGGGGGCCGTCATCTCTTGCGCCAGGGCCCGGGCGAAGGTCTCGTTGTAGGTCACGTACGACTGCCAGTCCCGGCGGAAGGCCGGGCCGAAACCGGGCCGGACCGGGGTGTCGAACAGCAGGTGCTGGACGAACCACAGGGTGGCGTTGGCCACCGCGTTGTACGCGCCCTGGAAGATGCCGTCCGGAATGTCGAGTGCCCGGACCGCGGTCCGTCCCCCGGCCGGGTGGCCGCTGTCGATCCCGAACCGGCGGCCGTCCGGATCCTGGCGCGCGGCCGACCGGTCGGCGTCACTGAGCGCGGCGCAGATCCACACCACGTCGGCCTGCTCGGCCAGGGCCGACAGCCCGGGCATGAGGCCGGAGACCAGGCCCCCGCCTCCCCGGCGGGCGGACAGCGCGCCGTCGGGCGCCATGGTGAACGACAGCGGGCCGCGGTTCGAGGCGATCAGCAGCCGCGCCCGGGCCGGGGGCGCCCCGGGACCACGGTGCCCGGGGACGTCGTCCGCACTGGCGTCCTCGCCGGAGGAGGGGGCCCCGTCCCCGCCCTCCGGGGAGGTTTCCCCGGCGCCGGCCTGCTGGCCCGGGCTGCAGTCGTGGCCCATATTCCGGCAGGCTAGCGGAGGAAGCTGACGGGGCTGTGGCCGACCGCCGGCCGGACCGGGCCGGTGCACCATTTCCCGCGATCGGTTAAAGTTCGGGTAAGGCACGTATCCACCAGGAAACAGCCCGGTTGCGGGAGCGTCTCGACGGCCTGCGGCACAACTGAATATTGCTCATCAAGAGGGGTGGAGGGACCGGCCCGGTGAAGCCCCGGCAACCGTCACGATGACGTATGCCCGCGTGAACGACGCGAGGCCATGTCGTGAAAGGTGCCAACTCCGGCCTGAGGTCAAGGTGACCCGGGAAAGATGAGGAGAAAGGGCCTCGCAGCGTGAGCACACCTGTCACTGTCCAGAACCACCTTCGCCGTACCGGCTCGGCGGTCTCCCCGTTCGGTTACGCCACCCACCTGTCCTGCCGGGAATGCGGCCGCACCCGTGAACTCGGCCCGTTCTACGCGTGCGAGGACTGTTTCGGGCCCCTCGAGGTGGTCTACGACTTCCCGGCCCTGACCCGCGCCGACATCGAGGCCGGCCCGGAGAACATGTGGCGCTACGCCCGGCTGCTGCCGGTGCCGTCCGACATCGCCGGCCGGCCCACCCTCGAGCCGGGCTACACCCGGCTGATCCGGGCCGACAACCTCGCCCATGCTCTCGGCATGCGCCGGCTGTGGGTCAAGGACGACCGCGGCAACCCGACCCACTCGTTCAAGGACCGGGTGGTGGCGGTGGCGCTGGCCGCCTCGCTGGAGATGGGGTTCAAGGTTCTGGCCTGCCCGTCGACCGGCAACCTGGCCAACGCGGTGGCCGCGGCGGCCGCCCGGGCCGGAGTCCGTTCCGTGGTGCTGGTGCCGTCCGACCTGGAACAGCAGAAGATCATCACCACCGCGGTGTACGGCGGCACGTTCGTCCTCGTCGACGGCAACTACGACGATGTCAACCGGCTCGCGTCCGAGCTGGCGGGCGAGCACGAGGACTGGGCTTTCGTCAACGTCAACGTCCGGCCCTACTACGCCGAAGGGTCCAAGACCCTGGGCTTCGAGATCGCCGAGCAGCTCGGCTGGCGGCTGCCCGAGCAGGTCGTGGTGCCGATCGCCTCGGGGGCCCAGCTCACCAAGGTGGACAAGGGATTCCGGGAGCTGGCCCACCTGGGGCTGGTCGAGGAGACCAGCTGGCGGGTGTTCGGGGCCCAGGCCACCGGCTGCTCGCCGGTGTCGGCCGCCTTCGCGGCCGGCCAGGACGTGGTCCGCCCGGTCCGCCCGGCCACCATCGCCAAGTCGCTGGCCATCGGCAACCCCGCCGACGGTCCTTACGTACTGGACACGGTGCGCCGGACCGGGGGCGCGGTGGCCGACGTGAGCGACGAGGAAATCGTCGATTCGATCAAGCTGCTGGCCGCTACCGAAGGCGTCTTCGCGGAAACCGCGGGCGGGGTCACCGTGGGCGTGCTCCGCAAGCTGCTCGCTTCCGGGCAGCTCGACCCGGCGGCCGAGACGGTGATCATCAATTCCGGCGACGGCCTCAAGACGCTGGACGCGGTGGCGCCGGCCCTGCCCGAACTGCCGGTCGTCCGGCCGACGCTGGAGTCGTTCCGCGCGGCGGGCGTGGCATGAACGCGGGCGTGATGAGGCCAGGACGCCGCCCGGCAAGCGGCCCGGGAAGCGGCACCACCGGAGCGGGAGAAACCAGATGAGCGTGTCAGTACGGATCCCCACCATCCTGCGGTCCTACACGGGCGGCTCCGCGGAAGTCTCCGCGGAGCACGGCACGCTCCGTGAGGTGCTCGCCGGGCTGGACGCCGCCTACCCGGGTATCGCGGGCCGGATCGTGGACGACGGCGGCAAGCTCCGCCGGTTCGTCAACGTCTACGTGGGGGAGGAGGACGTCCGCTTCGCGCAGGGCCTGGACACCCTGATCCCCTCCGGGGCGCAGGTTTCGGTCATTCCGGCAGTGGCCGGCGGCTGACCGGCGGGCCGCGCCCGGCGCTCCATTCCGCTGTAACCGTTTGCTCGCTGACTGTCCACGCTTATCACCGGAGATCAGCCCCGTCCGGTTCGTGCAGGCGGTAAGGTCTTGTCTGGCCGCTGTCGGTCGGACCCGCGCTTGGTGCGGGCGGAGCAGGCGACCGCACGGGTTCCGCGTTGCCGGGCGGGGCTCGAGGCCCGAGCACAGTTAGGGAGTTGTGTCGAATGGCTCAGGGCACCGTCAAGTGGTTCA
>DASWVA010000105.1:0-10298 GCA_036401415.1 Streptosporangiaceae bacterium | reverse complement strand
CACGATCTTGGCGAATTCGGTGTACCAGCGGGCGCTCTGCTCGGCCGGGCCGCTGATGATCAGCGGGGTCCGGGCTTCGTCGATGAGGATCGAGTCCACCTCGTCGACGATGGCGAAGTGGTGACCACGCTGGACGCACTCATCCAGGCTCCAGGCCATGTTGTCGCGGAGGTAGTCGAAGCCGAACTCGTTGTTGGTGCCGTAGGTGATGTCGGCCGCGTACTGCTTGCGGCGCTCCTCCGGCTGCATCTCGGCCAGGATCACGCCGACCTCGAGGCCGAGGAACTGGTGTACCCGGCCCATCCACTCGGCGTCGCGCTTGGCCAGGTAGTCGTTGACCGTGACCACGTGCACGCCTTTGCTGGTCAGCGCGTTCAGGTAGGCGGGCAGCAGCGAGGTCAGGGTCTTGCCTTCACCGGTCCGCATCTCCGCGATGTTGCCCAGGTGGATGGCCGCGCCACCCATCAGCTGCACGTCGAAGTGCCGCTGGCCCAGGACCCGGTGGGCGGCCTCGCGCACGGTGGCGAACGCCTCCGGCTGCAGGTCGTCCAGGGACTCGCCGTCCTCGTAGCGCTGCCTGAGCTCGCTGGTCATGCCGCGGAGCTCTTCGTCGCTCATCGAGAGGAAGTCGTCCTCGATCGAGTTGACCTGATCGGCGATCCGCTTGAGCTTACGAAGGAGCTTTCCTTCGCCAGCCTTCAGGACGCTGTCTAGGATGACTGGCACTTCTCGTCGCGCTCCTCGCGGATTGTCTGGGTACCGACGCCGTCGCACGCGGCCGGGGCCTGTCCTCACGGTCCGGGACGAGCCTGGGGACATTCGGAACACGCGGCCCCGTCAGCCATGGTAGGCGAGTCACGGCCCGAAACCGAGTCCCGCCAAGAAGTCGCGGCCGGGACGTAATCGTGTCCGGGGACCAGTGACAGCCCCCGCGTACTCGTCCCACAATAATATGGGCCGCGGGCCGTGCCGGGTCTCAGTCACGGCGGGCGGGCCAGTGACGAGTGGCGCAATGAGAGGAACGCAGATGACCGAGCAGCCGGGAACGGGAACGCTGTCGGGCAACCCCGTCAACGCGGTCGCACCGGAGTCCGTCGGGCCTGCGCCGGAGGAGTCGCCGCTGGGCCACGCCGCGGCCCTGGCCCACGAGTCATTCCACGGCCGCCCGATGTCCTGGATCGCGGTCGCCGTCATCGTCATCGGCTTCATCATCGGCGGCCTGGCCTTCTCGTCCCCGCCCACCTGGTGGCTGGTGTACACCGGCGGCGGCATCGCGCTGCTCGGGTTCGTCGTGGCGGGCTTCGCCGGGATGACCGAGGACTGGTACTAGGCCGGCCTGGGGGGCCCGCCCGGGCGCGCGGTGGCATTTTCCCCGGCCGGACGGCCGGTGACCCCGGTCCCGGCCGGCGGCGCGGTCCCGCTCAGCCTGGACGACGCGCGCCGGATGACGCTGCGGGCTCAGGGGTTCATCGGGGCAGCGGCCCGTCAGGGCGGCGTGCCCGCGATGCTGCGCCGGGTCGGCGGCGTCCAGCTGGACACGATCAGCGTGCTGGCCCGTTCGCACGAGCTGGTCGCCTACGCGCGGCTCGGGCCGGTGCCGAGGGCCCGGATCGAGCGCGCGTACTGGCGTTCCCCGCCGCCCCAGGCGTTCGAGTACTGGGCCCACGCCGCCTGCGTGCTGCCGCTGGAGGAATGGCCGTACTACGCGTTCCGGCGACGCTGGTTCGCCCGGCGGGGCATGCGCTGGCACCAGGTGTCGGAGCGGGCCTGCCGGCAGGTGCTGGCCCAGCTGTCGGCCGAAGGCCCGCTGACCGCGACCCAGCTGGGCGGGGCCAAGGGCGGCGGCCCGTGGTGGGACTGGTCCGAGACCAAGGTAGCGGCCGAGTGGCTGCTGGACCTCGGCGAGCTCGTCTGCGTGCGCCGGGACGGCTGGCGGCGCGTCTACGACCTGCCCGCCCGGGTGCTGCCGCCGGAGCTGCTGAACACCGACCTGTCCGACGCGGAATGTGTCAGCCACCTGGCCGGGGTTGCGGCCCGGGCCCTGGGCGCGGTCACCCACAATGACCTGGTCGACTACCACCGGCTGCAGAGTGTGCTCAGCAGCCAGCCGAGCCGGAACGGCTACCTGGACGACGCGGCCCGGGCGGCCGGCCTGGTGCCGGTCACCTTCCCCGGGGCCCGCTCCGCCGTGCCGGGCTGGGCCGATCCCGCGGCGCTGGCCGCCGAGGCCGCCGCGGGCCGGGAACGGCACCGGGTCACGCTGCTGTCGCCGTTCGACTCGCTGGTGTGGGACCGCAAGCGCACCCGGCGGCTGTTCGGCTTCGACCACAGCCTGGAGGCGTACGTCCCCAGGGCCAAGCGCGTGCACGGGTACTTCGTCATGCCGCTGCTGGCCGGGGGGCGCCTGGTCGGCCGGGTCGACCCGGCCCGGGAGGGCCGCACGCTGGTGGCCCGCAAGCTGACCCTGGACCGCCCGTCCGCCGCCGAACCCATGGCCCGCGCCCTCCAGGAGGCCGCCACCTGGGTCGGCTGCGACCATGTGGAGCTGGAGCAGGTCGAGCCGGGCAGCGCCCGCGAACGGCTCCGCCGAGCCCTGCGGTAGCGACGGGTCAGGCCAACTGGGTAACTGGCCAACTGGGTAACTGGCTAACGCAGCTCGATCAGTTTTGCCCGGACGGCGATCATGACCGCTTCCATGCGGGAATGAATCTGGAGTTTTTCCAGGATGTTGCGCACGTGGTTCTTGACCGTGTTCTCGGAGATGAACAGTTCCTTGGCGATGTCGCGGTTGTTCATGCCGCGCGCGACGAGCTTGAGGACCTCCATCTCCCGGTCGGTGAGCTTGGGGGCGGGGACCGGCTGCGGGCGTGCTTCCTCCTGATCGTGACGGCCCAGGGTGGCGAACTCGGTCAGCAGCTTGCCGGCCATGGAGGGATTGATCAGGGACTGCCCGCCGTACACGGCGCGGACCGCGTCGGCCACCTCGTCCAGCGGGATGTCCTTGAGCAGGTAACCGCTGGCGCCGGACCGGATCGCCTCGAAGAGGTCCTCTTCCTCGTCACTGATGGTCAGCATGACGATCCGGGCGCTGGGCGCGGCCTCCTTCAGGGCCCGGGCCGCCTCGATGCCGCTGGTCCTGGGCATGCGGATGTCCATCAGCACCACGTCGGGCAGGGCCTCGCCCGCCCGGGTCACGGCCTCGGTGCCGTCGCTGGCCTGGCCGACCACCTCGATGTCCTCTTCCTCGTCGAGGACCATCTCCAGGCCGCGGCGGAAGAGCGCGTGATCGTCGGCGATCAGCACGCGGATCGGGTCGGGAGCCTTCCCGCTGGGCTGCTCGCCGTCGGGAGCGCCGGAACCCTCGCTCACGCTGTCTCCTCCCACCTGCGGTCGGCCGTCCCGGGACGGGCTAGGTCAGCCCGCCCCAGGCCAGCCTGCATCACGCTCATGTCCACGACTGTGACCGAGTGGGGCCACAGTGCGCAAATCAGCCTGCCGGACCACCGGGGCGCTCGCCGCCGGCCGGGCCGGCCCGGGGCTTTTTACGCGGAGTCTTCCATCAACCGGATCACGCCGTAGTCATAACCTCGCCGCCGGTAGACCACGCTGAACTGGTCGCAGTCGCGGTCGTGGAACAGGAAGAAATCGTGTCCCACCAGCTCCATCTCCAGCAGCGCCTGGTCGATCGTCATGGGGTCGGCGCGGTGCAGTTTCTCGCGGACCACCACCGGGCACTCCCCCTCCATCTGGATGGGCACCAGGTGCGCGACCGCGGCTTCCTCGGCTTCGGAGTCGAGGGCCGGACGGTGACCGTTCGGGGCCGGGGCGGGGACGAGAGCGGCCTCGGCCGGCGGGGCCAGCGGGCCCAGCGGATCGGGGGGCACGGTCTCGGTCGTCACGTCGCCTGCGGCGGCGGCGATCCCGGCCCGCACGGGTTCGCGGTCGCCGTGACGGGCATCCTTGCGCCGGTCGCAGGAGCGGCGGAGCCGGTTCTCCAGTTTGGCGTAGGCCAGGTCGAGCGCGGTGTAGCGGTCGTCGGCGGCGGCCTCCGCCCGGACCACCGGGCCGCGCGAGCGAATCGTCAGCTCTACCCGCTCCCGGGCCTTGGCCTGCCGCGGGTTGCGTTCCTGGGTGATTTCCACGTCGATCCGGATCGCCTTGTGATCCAGCTTTCCGATTTTGGCGAGCTTTCCCTCCGCGTGCTGGCGGAAGCGCTCGGGGATGTTGGTGCGCCGGCTCCGGAAGACAATGTCCATGGCGATCCCCTCGATAGGAAATTCGTTGCGGCACCCGCCCGGCCGACCTGGTCTTCGTCCCCACATCCGCCTGCTGAGGGTGTCGCGGCGTCTGTGGCCACTACTGCCCTTCTCCCGGCCCAGCGAACCCGGTGTTCGCTGGCGGGGCAGGACTTACTTCTAAGCCGCACCGTGATCGGTCGACGAGAAGTCGCCTTACGTGGGCCGTTTCGCCTGCGGCTGGCATCGGCTAGCCAGGCCGGAAGCACCTCTGGAGACAAGCTCGGAGGGTCCTGCCTGGTGCAACCACGGACCCGGGCGGGTGCCATGGGGTGAACGCTATCCGCATCCGGGCCGATTGTCAGTAGCCAATCGTGCGCAAAACGTAACTGAGTATTCACTCAAAGTTGTCCGGCGCTACCCCGGATAGGCGGGGGCACGGCCCGCGCCCACCAGCCCGCTCCACAGCCCGTTGGGCGTGGCCAGCGTGGACAGCTGGCCGTTGGACAGCCCGGCGACCAGCGGATTCGACGACCCGTCGGCGGTGATCGACGTGATACCGGCGGTGGCCGGGAACGCGGTGATGTTCGCGCCGTTGACCGCCACCTCATCCAGCACCGGATGACCCGACGGATTCCGCAGCGCGATCACGTGATCGGCGTCGTACCAGGTCAGCGACGTGAAATCCAGGTTGTCGGTGGTGATGGGGACCGCGTTGCCAATGGTGGCGGCTGACCCGGCGTGCACGATGGCGGCCATCAGCAGCTGCGCGCCGGTGCTCCCGCTGGCCAGGATGGCGCAGCGCACCCCGTCCGGGGCCACCTTGAGAGCCGTCACCTTCCGGGCGGCCGGCAACTCGTCACTGACCTGGACCGGCGGGCCACCCTGGCCGGGCACCATCCAGATCCGGCCGTTCTGGACGACCCACAGGTCGTCGTGCAGGTCCCAGCTCAGGGAGCGGAAACTGCCGTCGGACCGGAGGGTCAGCGTGCCCTTCCCGGTCATCGGGCCCGTGTAGAGGGCGCCGCCCTGGCCGAGAGCCGCCAGGTCACGGCCGTCCGGCGACACCGCGACCTGAGTCAGCGGGATGTCGCCGGTGCCCGCCTGACCGGCCACGGGCACTCCCTGCGGCGTGGTGGCCGGGGCCGGGCCGGACAGCGACCGGACCGCCCCGTGACTGTCGGTGTAGTAGAAGCTGGCGTGGGCCGGTGCCGACGGCACGGAGCTGGCGTAGGAGCTGATCTGCTGGACCGGGTTGTTCTGGCCCGCGTTCCACGGCGAGCCGTTGACCTCCAGCTCTACCGACTGGATGACCGGCTCGTCGCTGCTCGAGCCGGCCAGCGTCCACAGCAGCTGGGCCGACATCCGGCGGAGCGCGTCCGTGGTGGCGTCGGCGGCCGGGACGGCCAGGTTCACCACCGCGGTGCCGCCGTCCAGGGACACGCCCACCAGCCGGCTCCCGCCCGGGAAGGCGGTCTGCACCGCGTTGGCCAGCCAGCCCGACGGCGCGGCCATCAGCACCTGGAGCAGTTGCCGGACCAGATCGGCCGGCGTGGCCTCCTGGGGCACGTAGACCGGGTCCGGCACCAGCGCCTGCAGGCCGGGGGCGAAGAAATAGATGTTGCGCGGCTGGTAGACGTGCACGAAGTCGGACTGGGTGAGCAGCACCCGGCTCGGCAACGCTGAGATACGCCACTGATTGTCCAGCTGGACCAGGACGAACTTCTCCTCCGTGGTGCCCGGGCTGCGGGAAGGGATCGAGTACTGCCCGCTGTTGGACAGGCTGCCCAGGACCGTGCCGCTGACCTCGATCACAGTGGTCGCCTTGGTCCGGTGCGACTGACCGCTGGTGTCCGACAGCGGGTCGGCCTGGCTGGAGATCTGGCTGAAGACCGTGACCGCCAGCCCCGGGCGCCAGCTCTGGCTGGCCGCGGACGACAGGTACTCGCGGGCCACCGCGTGATCACCCGCGAAGCTGGCGTTGGCGGCCAGGAAGCCGGACACGATCTCCTTTGGGGACCAGTTCCGGCCGGGCGGCACCGGGATCGGCTGCAGGTACTGCCCACCGCCGGCGTTGCCCTGGGTGACGTTCACCGCCTGGACATGGCCGCTGGTGGGCACGGTGACACAGCCGGTCACCAGCATCGCGAGCACGGTGCCCAGCACGGTCAGCCCGGCCCGGCACGGCCGCCGGGGAGTTCTAGCCAAGCGAGCCCACCCCGGTCCCTCCCGCGGGGCCGAGGGCACCGCCGCCCACGGGGCCCGCCGTAATGTCGCTCGCCGAACCGACTCCCGGCATGATCTCGCTCAGCGCGGCGATGGCTTCGATGTCGTCGGGCACCAGCGGCAGCGGGGAACCGGCCAGCTTGCGCCCGGCGGTGCGCGGGATGGTCAGCCGGAACACCGAGCCCTTACCGGGCAGCCCCCAGGCCTGCAGCCAGCCGCCGTGCAGCTGGGCGTCCTCCAGCGCGATGGCCAGGCCCAGCCCGGTTCCGCCGGTGGTCCGGGCCCGGGCCGGGTCGGCCCGCCAGAACCGGTCGAAGACCAGCTGGTCCTGGCCCGGCTTGAGGCCGACGCCGTGATCCCGCACGGCCACCGCGACCGAGTCCCGGTCTGCGGCCACGGTCACGATGACGTCGTTGCCCTCACCGTGCTCGACCGCGTTGACCAGGAGGTTGCGCAGGATCCGCTCGACCCGGCGGTGGTCCGCGTCGGCCATGCAAGGCTCAGCCGGCAACCGGAACTCGATCCGCGAACCGCGCCGCTCGGCCAGCTGCTGGGCGTCGTCGGCGGCCCGGCGGGCGATGTCGCTGATGTCCACCGAGTCCGGGTCCAGGGTGGCCGCGTTGGCGTCATACCGGCTGATCTCGAGCAGGTCCTCCAGCAGGGCCTGGAACCGGTCCAGCTGGCCCTCGAGCAGCTCGGCGGAGCGGGCCGCGGCCGAATCGAAGGAGTCCTTGGCCTCGAGCAGGACATCGGCCGCCATCTTGATGGTGGTCAGCGGGGTGCGCAGCTCATGCGACACGTCGGACACGAACTGGCGCTGAAGCTTGGACAATTCCTCCAGCTCACGCAGCTTCTCCTGCAGACTGGCCGCCATGTCGTTGAACGAGGTGGCCAGCGCGGCCAGGTCGTCGGCGCCGCGCACCCGCATCCGCTCACCGAGACGGCCCGCGGACAGCCGCTGCGCCGCCTGGGCCGCGTGCCGGACCGGGATCACCACCCAGCGGGTGACCAGCGAGGCGATCAGGGCCAGGAGCACGATCAGGGCCAGCCCCGCGCCGACCAGCGTGCGCTGGACCAGCTGCAGCGTCTGCTGTTCCTGGGTCATCGGGAACAGGTAGTAGAGCTGGTAGTAGTTGCCCAGCGGGGTGCCGACGGCCAGGCCCGGCTGGTTGCCGCGGCCCAGCGTGGGCACGATCGTCGTGGGCGCGTAGTAGACCCTGCCGGTATCAGCGTGGAGCTGCTCGGACTGCACACTGGCCGACAGGGCAGCCGGGATGCTGGCCGCGGAGTTGGCCCCGCCGGACACGCCCTCGATGTAGACCGAGGCGCCGACCTGCCGCGCGTTGACCTCGATGACCACGATGTAGCTGCTGTTGTTGCCGCTGGCGTTCTGGAGTTGCTGCGCCGTCGGGTACAGGAAGTCGTTGGCGGCGGCGGTCGAGGTCGGCATCTTGTTCAGGCTGGCGTTGCTCTCGGCCACGGTCAGGCCCTGGGACACCTGGGCGGTCGCGGACTTTTCCTTGTTCAGCAGCAGGCCGTCCGAAATCTGCTGGGTCAGGAAGAATCCGAGCACCGCGATGACCAGCGTGGACAGGGCCAGCGTGGTGGTGACCACGCGCAGCTGCAGGGAGCGGCGCCACCGGAACCGCAGGTCCTCGGCCCGCTCCCGCTGCCACCGCCGGCCCCCTTTGAGCAGCCACTTGGCCCGCCGGGGCAGCCGCCGCCCGACCACCCGGACCGGGCGTGACTGCCGGACGATCTTGTACCAGCCGCGGCGCTTCTTCCGGGGCCGGGCCGGCCGGTTCTTCGCGTCCTTCGGTTTCGGCGGGTTCGGCCCGCTGGGCCCGGGCGGCTTGGCGGCAGGCGCACGCGAACCCGTGACCGCGCCACCGGCACCCGGCTCGCTACGGCCATGCTTCTCGGCCGCGGTACTAGGCGCAGTCACCCCCACGATCGGTCATCGGGAGCAGCATAAGCCGTCCCACCGGCTTGATCCAGCCACCTGGTCCGGGCGGGCAGCGCCGGGGACGTGCTCAGCCGGTCCGGGCGCCGCGGGCGCCACGGGCGCCACGGGTCAGGCCGGGCCCGCCTTGTAGCCCACGCCGCGCACGGTGACCACGATCTCGGGCCGCTCCGGGTCCCGCTCGATCTTGGCCCGCAGCCGCTGCACGTGCACGTTGACCAACCGGGTGTCCGCGGCGTGGCGGTAGCCCCAGACCTGCTCGAGCAGGACCTCGCGGGTGAAGACCTGGCGCGGCTTGCGGGCCAGCGCCACCAGAAGGTCGAACTCCAGCGGAGTGAGGTTCAGCGCTTCGCCGTCCCGCTTGACCGAGTGGCCCGCCACGTCGATGCTGATGTCGCCGATCTGCAGCATCTCCGGCGCGGGCTCGTCCGTCCGGCGGAGCCGAGCCCGGATCCGGGCCACCAGCTCCTTGGACTTGAACGGCTTGACCAGGTAGTCATCCGCACCCGACTCCAGCCCGAGCACGACGTCCACCGTGTCGGTCTTAGCGGTCAGCATGACAATCGGAATCCCGGACTCGACCCGGATCTGGCGGCAGACGTCGATTCCGTCGGTACCCGGCAGCATCAGGTCCAGCAGGACCAGATCCGGGCGGGACTCACGGAATGCGTCCAGCGCCTTGTCCCCGTCCGAGACAAAGGTTGGCTCGAAGCCTTCGCCGCGAAGCACGATCCCCAGCATCTCGGCCAGGGCCGCGTCGTCGTCGACAACCAGCACACGTCCTTTCATGGCCCTATAGTTCCACGTGATCGGCCCGGAGGAGGCCATTGCGCGAAGGCCGGGCGACGTTCTGCGGTCCGGGCATACCGGGCGAACGGGCGGCAACCCCCGGCGCGGCCCGGGAACCGCCCGCCGGCGGCCGGTTTATCCCGGCCGGCCGGCGGTAGAGTTTCCAGCCATGGCGGAGGGCGAGTCCGGGGCGGCCGAAGAGCAGGCCGCGGAGCAGATGGCCGAGCGGCCCCAGCGGAACGTGATGGAAGAAGGCTGGGCCGGCGCGCTCGAGCCGGTGGCCGGGCAGATCAAGGCGATGGGCGATTTCCTGCGCGAGGAGGTCGCGGCCGGGCGCCGTTACCTGCCCGCGGGCGACCACGTGCTGCGCGCCTTCCAGCAGCCGTTCGGCGGCGTTCGCGTGCTGATCGTCGGGCAGGACCCCTACCCGACGCCGGGAAACCCGATCGGCCTCAGTTTCTCGGTGGCGCCCACGGTCAAGCGGCTGCCGCCGAGCCTGGTCAACATCTTCACCGAGTACCGGGACGACCTTGGCTTCCCCGAGCCCGCCAACGGCGACCTGACCCGCTGGACCGAGCATGGGGTGCTGCTGCTCAACCGGGTGCTGACCGTGCAGCCGCGCAAGCCGGGCTCGCATCGCGGCAAGGGCTGGGAACAGGTCACCGACCAGGCCATCCGGGCGCTGGCGGCCCGGGGTGGCCCGCTGGTGGCCATCTTGTGGGGCCGGGATGCGCAGAATCTGGCCCCGCTGATGCCGGACGTGCCGAAGATCGAGTCGCCGCACCCGAGCCCGTACTCCGCCGACCGCGGGTTCTTCGGCTCGCATCCGTTCAGCCGGGCCAACGAACTGCTGGGGAAGCAGGGCGCGGACCCCATCGACTGGCGCCTGCCCTAGCCCCAGCCCCGCCGGATGGCGTGAGCCGTGCCGCCGCGGGCGGTCCGCCGCGGGCGGTCAGGAGCCGAGGCGCCAGGACTCCAGGTAGGCGGCCTGGGCCGGGGTGAGCGTGTCGAGCTCGGTGCCGATGGCGGCCAGTTCCAGCCGGGCCGCTTCGGCGTCGATGGGCCCGGGCACCTCGTGCACGTCG
>DASWVA010000104.1:0-5602 GCA_036401415.1 Streptosporangiaceae bacterium | reverse complement strand
GCAGCCAGCCGGCCAGGGGCGTGCCGTCCTCGTCGGCGCCTTCGAAGCCGCTGTAGGCCGCCCGGTGCGCGCCCTTGCGGAACACCGCTTCCACCCGGCTCACGTCCAGATCAGGATGGAACTCCGCGCCCGGGGTCCCGGCCACGCAGTGCGGCGGCCAGCTGTCCACGAAATCCGGGTGGCCCGAGAAATGCGCCCCCGGATCGATGTGGTGGTCCTGGGTGGCCACGATGTGCGCGTAATCCTCCGCGCGGGTGGCGAGGCGCCCGCTGATCGACCGGGCCACGAACGAGCCACCCGGGACCGCGAGCGAGCCTCCCTCGCAAAAATCGTTCTGGACGTCCACGACGATGAGTGCTCGCACCCGCTCACGGTATCGCGGCGGGCACGCGCGGCCGTCCTCAGCTGCCGTCTTCGAAGATCGTGGGAATCGCGGGATCGCCCCGGGACAGCTGCCGCGCCTGGGGCGGCAGCTCGGCCAGCGCCTGGCGGTGCCGCTCCCGCGCCGCCTCCAGCGGTTCCCGCCCGACGACCTCGCCGTCCCGGACCAGCGGCACCAGCAACGGGCGGTCGCCCGGTCCCGGGTCCGGCGGGGTCAGCCAGATCTGCTCGGCCCCGGCGATCCCGTGCTCGTTCCGGTGCCGCAGCGCCCACTTGCGCCCGGCATGTCCCATCTTGCCCACCGACCGCTTGGCCACCGGCCGCAGCGGGGCGGTGACGGTCCCGTCGGCGGCCGGCCCGTCGGACCGCGCCACCAGCTTGTAGACCAGGGCCGCGGTCGGGGCGCCCGACCCGGTGACCAGCGCCGTGCCCACTCCGTAACCGTCCACGGGCGCGGCCGCCAGCGCGGCGATCGAGTACTCGTCCAGGTCGCCGGTGAGCACGATCCGGGTGTTCTTGGCCCCGAGCTCGTCCAGCAGCCCGCGGACCTGGTGGGCCAGCACCGGCAGGTCGCCGCTGTCGATGCGGACCGACCCGAGCTCGGGGCCGGCCAGTTCCACCGCCGTGCGGACCGCCCGCGGCACGTCGAACGTGTCGACCAGCAGCGTGGTGTCCCGGCCCATGGTCTCCAGCTGGGTCGTGAACGCGTGCCGCTCGTTGTCGTGCACCAGGGTGAACGCGTGCGCGCTGGTTCCGGCGGACGGGATCCCGTACTGCCGGTGGGCCCGCAGGTTCGACGTGGACGAGAAGCCGGCCAGGTAGGCGGCCCGGGCGCTGGCCACCGCGGCCATCTCATGGGTGCGCCGGGAACCCATCTCGATCAGCGGCCGCGGCCCCGCCGCGCTGGCCATCCGGGAGGCGCCCGAGGCGATCGCGCAGTCGTGGTTGAGGATCGACAACGTGATCGTCTCGAGGATGACCGCCTCGGCGAACGTGCCCTCGACCACGACGATGGGGGAGCCGGGAAAGTAGCAGTCCCCTTCGGCGTAGCCCCAGATATTTCCCGTGAAACGATATGATTGCAGGTACCGGAGCGTGACGTCGTCCACGATGTTGCTGGCCCGGAGGAAATCGAGATCAGCTTCGTCGAATCTGAACTGCTCCAGTGCGTCGAGCAGCCGCCCGGTGCCTGCCACGACGCCGTAACGCCGGCCGTGCGGCAGATGCCGGGCGAACACCTCGAAGATTGTCCGGCGCCCGGCCGCGCCGCTGTGCAGGGCGCCCTGGAGCATGGTCAGCTCGTAATGGTCGGTCAGCAGCGCCGTGCTGGGCTCGCCAGGCGTCGCCGGGCCGCCACCGGGTAGGGAAGATTTGCTGTCCGCCGAATTCGTCACGAGTGGAAGACTACGGACTGGGAGGTAGGCACCGGTGAGCGTGGCACCTGCTGAGGTGGAGCTCCCGCAGTCTGGCGAGCAGACCACGCCGGACACGCCCTGGCTCACGATCGTGTGGAACGACCCGGTCAACCTGATGGACTACGTAACCTACGTGTTCCAGACGGTGTTCGGTTACCCGAAGTCGAAGGCGAGGAAGCTCATGCTCGACGTGCACCACAAGGGCCGGGCCGTGGTGGCCGCCGGGGCCCGCGAATCCATGGAGCACAACGTCGAGATCCTGCACGGCTACGGCCTGTGGGCCACCGTTTCCTCCGACTCCTGAGCCGGCCCCGCGACCAGGAGAGTTCAGACCCACATGGATGCTTTCCGCCGCTCGGGCGGCGGCGTGCGGACCAAGTTCGACGCGCCTGAGGCGGCCCTGCTCCGCAGCCTGATCGAGCAGATCATGTCGCTGCTCGACGAGTCCGAAGACGACCCCGCCGACCTCGCCGACCTCGCTGGCCCGGCCGGCCCGGCTCAGGAGTCCCCGGCCCGTGGCCCCGGGCCGGATCACCCGGACACCATCAGCGACGCCAGCGTGCACGACATCCCCCCCGCCGCTGAGCTGGAGGCGATGCTCGGTTTCAGCTCGCGCACCCGGGCCCCGCTCGACCCGGCGCTGGCCCGGCTGCTGCCCGATGCCTACCGCGACGACCCGGACGCCTCGGGGGAGTTCCGCCGGTACACCGAGCGGTCCGTGCGTTCGGCCAAGCAGGAGGTCGCGCAGACCGTGCTGGACACCCTGCCCGCCGGCGGCGGCCCGGTGAAGCTGTCCCACGACCAGGCCCAGGCCTGGCTGCGGGCCCTGAACGACGTCCGGCTCACCCTGGGCGTGCGGCTCGGCGTGACCGAGGAGTTCGAGGACGAGTGGCGCCGGATGGACCCGCAGGACCCCCGGGCCACCGCGTTTGAGGTCTACGCCTGGCTCGGCGACGTCCAGGAGTCCCTGGTCCAGGCGCTGAGCTAGCGTCCGCTGGCGCCCATTAGGCTCAGGCTCATGCTGTCGATCCGCCGCGAGCTCCACGACCAGATCGTCGCGCACGCCCGCGCCGACCACCCGGACGAGGCGTGCGGGGTCATCGCCGGGCCGGCCGGGAGCGACCAGCCGGACCGCTTCATCCCGATGGTGAACGCCGAACGGTCCCCGACCTTCTACCGGTTCGATTCCACGGAGCAGTTCCAGGTGTGGAAGGCGATGGACGAGCGCGGCGAGGAGCCGGTCGTCATCTACCACTCCCACACCGCCACCGAGGCGTACCCGTCCCGGACCGACATTTCCTACGCCAGCGAGCCGGGCGCGCACTACGTCCTGGTCTCCACCCGTGCGCCGGACGTCACCGACTTCCGGTCCTACCGGATCGTGGACGGCGTGGTGAGCGAAGAGCCGGTGGAGATCCCCGGCGTGGAATGATCCCGGCAGCCCCCGAGTTGGACGCTAGGGAGCCAAATCCCGCCGCTGAGTCTGCACCCTATGGAGTTTTGATGGCCATCGAGGTTCGTATCCCGACGATCCTGCGCACCTACACCGGCGGCGCCAAGCAGGTGGAAGGCGCGGGTTCCACGCTGGCGGAGCTGATCGAGGACGTCGACGCGCGCCACAGCGGCCTGCGCGAGCGGCTGGTCGCCGACGGCGGGCTGCGCCGGTTCGTGAACGTCTACCTGAACGACGAGGACGTCCGCTTCCTCGGCGGCCTGGAGACGCCGGTCAAGGACGGCGACACCGTGACGGTGCTCCCGGCCGTGGCCGGAGGCACGGCCTGAGGGCCCCATGCGTTACGACTCGCTGCTGGACTCGCTGGGCCGGACCCCGCTGATCGGCCTGCCCCGGCTGTCACCCTCGCCCGAGGTGCGGCTGTGGGCCAAGCTGGAGGACCGCAACCCGACCGGTTCGGTCAAGGACCGGGCCGCCTTCTACATGATCGAACAGGCCGAGAAGGACGGGCGGCTGCAGCCGGGCTCGGTGATCCTGGAGCCGACCTCCGGCAACACCGGCATCTCGCTGGCCATGGTGGCGAGCCTGCGCGGCTACCACCTGACCGTGGTCATGCCGGAGAACACCTCGGCCGAACGCCGCCAGCTGCTGGAGATCTACGGCGCCAGGATCATCTCCTCGCCCGCGGCGGGCGGTTCCAACGAGGCGGTCCGGGTGGCCAAGCGGCTGTCGGCCGAGCACCCGGACTGGGTCATGCTCTACCAGTACGGCAACGAGGCCAACGCCCGCGCCCACTACGAGACCACCGGCCCCGAGCTGCTGGCCGACCTGCCCGAGATCACCCACTTCGTGGCCGGGCTGGGCACCACCGGCACGCTCATGGGCACCGGCCGGTTCCTGCGCGAGCACGTTCCGGGGATCAAGATCGTGGCGGCCGAGCCCCGCTACGGGGAACTGGTCTACGGCCTGCGCAACGTGGATGAGGGCTTCGTTCCCGAGCTGTACGAGGAGTCCGTGCTCACCACCCGGTTCTCGGTCTCCTCGGCCGACGCGCTGTCCGCCACCCGGGAGCTGCTCCACGCCGAGGGCATTTTCGCCGGCATCTCCGCGGGCTGTGCCCTGCACGCCGCCCGGTCCCTGGGGGTCAAGGCCGCCGAGGCCGGCCAGCGGGCCGACATCGCCATGATCGTGGCCGACGGCGGGTGGAAGTACCTGTCCACCGGCGCCTACGACGGCACCCTGGCCGACGCCGAGTCCAGGCTCGAAGGCCAGCTCTGGGCCTGACCGCGCCCGCGGCCGCCCATCCTCCTATCCTGCTGGCATGCGGCTGACCATCATCGGGTGCTCCGGCAGCTTTCCCGGCCCGGAAAGTCCCGCCTCCAGCTACCTGCTCGAGGCGGAGGGCTTCCGGCTCCTGCTCGACCTGGGCAACGGCGCCCTCGGGGTGCTCCAGCGGTACGCCGCGCTGGCCAGCATCGACGCCGTCTGCCTGAGCCACCTGCACGCCGACCACTGCCTGGACCTGTGCTCGTACTACGTGGCCCGGCGCTACGCCCCGGGCGGCCCGCTGCCCGCGCTGCCGGTCCACGCCCCGGCCCGCGCGGCCGAGCGGATGAGCCTGGCCTACGGTCCCGAACCGGAACCGGATCCCGGGCCCGGCCTGGCCGGCATGTTCCCGTTCACCACGCTGACCGCGGGGACCCGGGCCATCGGCCCGTTCCGGGTCACCACCGCGCGGATGAACCACCCGGTGGAGACCTACGGCTTCCGGATCGAGCACGGCGGCCGGGTGCTGGCCTACTCGGCCGACACCGGGCCGACCGGCGCCCTGGCCGAGCTGGCCGCCCGCGCCGACCTGCTGCTGTGCGAGGCGTCGTTCCTGACCGGGGAGAGCGACCGGGCCGACCTGCACCTGACCGCCCGGCAGGCGGGGGAGGCGGCCGAGCAGGCCGGGGTCCGGCACCTGGTGCTGACCCACCTGGTGGCCTGGAACGACCGGGGGCGCTCGTTCGGCGAGGCCCGCGAGGTGTTCACCGGCGCCCTGTCGCTGGCCGCGTCCGGGCAGGTCTTCGAGCTCGCCCCGGCGGGTCCGCTCCCGCTGTGAACTCGGTAGTCTGGCGGGCATGGCCCGACCCGATGGACGTTCCGCGACCCAACTGCGCCCGGTGAAGCTGACCAGGAGCTGGCTCGACCACGCTGAAGGCTCCGTGCTGGTGGAGTTCGGCGGCACCCGCGTGCTGTGCGCGGCCAGCGTCCAGGAGGACGTGCCCCGGTGGCGCCGGGGCAGCGGGCTCGGCTGGGTGACGGCCGAGTACGCGATGCTGCCGCGGGCCACCAACACCCGCAACGACCG
>DASWVA010000103.1:0-6803 GCA_036401415.1 Streptosporangiaceae bacterium | reverse complement strand
ATCGGTTCGGATGGGCTGGTCACCGGGGCTCCGGCCGGACCTGGTCCCGCAGCTCGCGCCGGAGGATCTTGCCGGTGACGGTCTTGGGCAGCTCGGGCCGGACCTCGATCTGCCGGGGGTACTTGTAGGCGGCCAGCCGCTGCCTGCAGTGCTGGATCAGCTCCCCGGGCAGCTCGTCCAGCGGGCCGCCGAACCCGGGTCTGAGACTGACGTAGGCCTTGACCGTCTCGCCGCGGTAGGGATCGGGGACTCCGACCACCGCCGCCTCGCGGACCGCCTCGTGCTCGTACAGGACGTCCTCGACCTCGCGGGGCCAGACCTTGTAGCCGGACACGTTGATCTGGTCCTTCTTCCGGTCGACGAGGTAGAACCAGCCGTCCGGGTCCATGTACCCGACGTCACCGGTGCGCAGGGCCCCGCCGGGCAGCGCGCGGGCCGTCTCCTCCGGCTGGTTCCAGTACCCGGCGACGATCTGCGGGCCTTCGGTGACCAGCTCGCCGATCTGCCCGGCCGGCAGGTCGTGGCCGTCTTCGCCGATGACGCGCACCACGGTGTCGTAGACCGGCACGCCGACCGACAGCGCCCCCGAGACCGGGTCGACCGGGGCCCGGCGGTGCAGCGGCACCGCGTGCGACGGCGAGGTCGTCTCGGTCAGGCCGTAGATGTTGTGGATGTACTGGCCGAACAGGTCCTCGAAGGCGGTCACCGTGCTGGGCGGGATCGGCGCCCCGCCGGAGTAGATCTTCGTCAGCGTGGCCAGCGCCGAGCCGTCCGCGCCGGGCACGTTCATCAGCGCGATGAACACGGTGATCGAGCCGATCGTGAACGTGACCCGTTCGTCCCGGATGGTCTCCAGCGCCACCGCGGGGTCGAACCGGTAGGTCAGGACCAGCGTCGCCCCGGTCAGCAGCGACAGCGCCACGTGGCCGATCGATCCGGTGATGTGGAACAGCGGGGCCACGCCCAGGATGACGTCGGCGGCAGTGATGCCGATCCAGTCCCGGTAGGTCTGGGCGTTGAACACGATGTTGCCGTGCGTGGTCATGGCCCCCTTCGGCGGGCCGGTGGTGCCGGAGGTGTAGGTCAGGAAGGCCACGTCGTCCGGGCCGAGACCTGGGTCGGGCAGCGTCCGGCCGCGGAACTGGCCGATCAGGGTGGCCAGGTCCTGGGTGCCCTCGGCCCGGTGCCGCACCACCCCGCCGAGCACCCGGCCGTCGTCGCGGGCCTGGTACTCCAGGGCCGAGGTGGTGACGACCTGCCGCACCGCGGCGCGGTCCGCGCGCCGGGCGACGTTCTGGTACAGGTCCTCCAGGCAGACCAGCACGGTGGCGCCCGAGTCGGCCAGGATCAGCCCCAGCTCGCGTTCCTTGTTCATCGGGTTGACCGCGACCGCGACGCCGCCCGCCTTCCACGTGCCGATCAGCACGACCAGGAACTGCGGCACGTTCTGCAGGTACAGCGCGACCCGCTCGCCCGCCTGCAGGCCGGAGGCGGCCAGGGCGGCGGCGAACGCGCTGGACTCCTCGTCCAGGACCCGCCGGGTCAGCACGCCGCCGAAGTACCGGATGATCGGCGCGTCCGGGTCGCGCCGCACGCAGCCGCCGAACATGGCCAGCGCGGATCCGAACTCGGCTTCGATGCCGGACGGCTGCCCCGCGTCGTAACGGGCCAGCCAGGGACGGTCGTCGTAGCTACTCATGATCAGCGCCTCCTGCCCAGCCAAACACCGCCCGCGATCCCGGGCAAGAGCCGGGGGTGTCAGATTCCCGGCCACGGGGGATAACCGGCGGCATGAGCAGTACCGAGCTGAATACATCGCCGAACCGGAACTGGCCCGACGTGCAGGCCGCGCCGCTGATCGTGGGGGGCTCCCTGATCGGGATCGGGGCGGCGATCGCGGCGGTCGGCGTGGCCGTGGCCGGCGCGCACCTGATCTCCGCCACCCGCCAGTGGGTGAACGAGCTGGAGACCCCGCCGGGAGAACTGGCCCGGCTCAAGTGGGAGCAGGCCAAGACGGCGGCCGCGTCCGGGGCCAGCACCTGGCGCGAGCATCCCAACGCCCAGGCCGGCCTGAGCCGCCGGGCCAGCCACAACTAGCCGCCCGGCCTAGAGCGTGCCGTGGCGCTCCAGGCCGAGGTAGCAGAGCCAGCCGGCCGGGATCGGCAGCCAGAACGTGGCGATCCGGAACACCAGCACGGCCGGGATGGCCTCGTGGGCCGGGATCCCGAGGCCGGACAGGCCGGCCACCAGCACGGCCTCCACGCCGCCCAGGCCGCCGGGCGTGGGGGCGGCGGAGCCGACCGCGTTCCCGGCCAGGTAGACCACGGCCGCGGGCAGCAGGGCCGGGTGCGCGCCGACCGCGAACAGGGCGGCGAAGAAGGCCAGCAGGTAGGCCGCGGTGAGCAGCAGGTTGGCGCCGGCGCTGACCGCGAGCCGCGCCGGGTGCGTGGCCGCGTCCAGCAGCCGGGGCCAGATGCCGCGCAGGTGCGGCCACACCACCTCGGTCAGCTTGGCCCGGGTCTGCGGGATGGCCACCACAATCGCGATCACGCCGCCGATCACGGCCAGCCCGATCAGCACGTCCGCCCCGGGCACGACGTTGAACCGGCTCAGCCCGGTCCCGGTGAGCAGGCCGAGGGCCACCAGCAGGATCACGGTGCTGACCACGTTGACCAGCTGGGACATGGTGACGGCGGCGGCGATGGTCCCCTCGTCCACGTCCTGCTTGTGCAGGTAGCGGGCGTTGACGGCCACGTGGCCCACGGTTGGCGGCAGCGCCATGCCCACGAACGCCGACGACAGCTGGACCAGGAAGCCGCGGACCGGGGACAGCCGCTGGGGCACGAACGCGGACAGGTTGAGGGCGGCCGCGAAGTAGGTCAACGCCGACGCGGCCACCGCCACCGCGAACCAGCCCAGCTTGATGTGGGCCAGCGTGCCGAGCAGGTTGACCTTGGAAATCTGGCCGATGAGCAGGTAGGCCGCCACGGTCAGCAGCGCGGCGCTGATGATGGTGCGGAGCCGGAAACGTTCCAGCCGGGCCGCGGGGACGACCGCGTCCGGGCCGAGCAGGACCTTCCGGACCTCGGTCAGGCAGCCGCGGGAGTCCCGCATGGCCGGCCAGCCCCACGACGCGAGCGCGACCGGCTGCATGACCGCGGCCAGCGCCTGCTCATCCACCGGCCCGTACCCGGCCCGCAGCGCGCCGACCGCGTTCGCGGGCCCGGCCCGGCGGCCCAGCGTGGTCAGGAGCTGGGCCACGTCCAGGCGCCGGGCCAGCTCGCTGGAGCCCGGCACCGCCGAGTCCAGCGAGGCGAATCCGGCGTTGTCCGGGGTCAGGACCAGGCTCGCGGCCTGCAGGTCGCGGTGGGCGACCCCGACGTGGTGCAGCGCCCGCAGCGCCGCGAACAGCTCGGTGGCGTGGTCCGGGCTCACCCTGGCGTCCACCTGGTCGCCCGGCGGCCGGGCCAGGACCAGCACCAGCGTCTCGCTGGGCGTCTCGTCCAGCAGCAGCACCGACGGGCTCGGTATGGCCGCCTTCTCGGCCAGCGCGCTGGCCAGCGCCAGCACCCGCAGCTGGGCCCGGGAGCTGAGCGGCACGTGCCCCGAGACGACCGGGCGGAGCCGGATCAGCGCCCACAGCCGCCGCGCGACGCCCGAACCACGGGTGTCCCGGTTGGCCAGGTTCACGTCGATCACGGTGCCGCCGGCCAGCCGGCCGGTCAGCCGGCTCTGGTCGTGCGGGTCGCCCAGGGTCAGCTCGGCGACCGGGACGCCGTGGCTGGTGAGCCACCGGGTGAGCTGGCTGAGGCTGGGCCGGACCGACGTGGCCCTCAGCAGCCAGCGCAGCAGCCAGCCGGTCATCAGGCCGCCGAACAGCGCGATGACCATGGAGAACGGGGTCAGCACGTTGGTGGCCAGACCGCTGACCAGTAGCACCGCGGTCAGGGCGACACACCAGCGGGACCAGCGCGAGCGCCGGGTCAGGTCGGTGACGACCACGAACGCCACGAACGCCACGTCGAACGCGAACGTGGTCGGGTTGCGGTCGTGGATCACGGCGACCGCGACCGGACCGCGCTGGACACGCCACAGGCTCCAGGTCCCGAGGGCGAGGCCCACGGCCACCAGCGCGGCCACGCCGGCGTTACGCGCGTCCCGCCACTGGTTGCGGATCAGCACCCCCACGGCCAGCGCCGCGAACAGGAGGCAGCCGAGGCCGGACACCAGCAGAGCCGCCGAGGAGAGCCAGCGCGGGATATGGGTCAGCCAGTGCGAGACATCGTTGGCGGCCTCCGTGCTGCCCAGTGGCAGCGTCCGGATCGCGCCGATCACGATCAGGACGACGGCCAGCGACACCAGCCCGTACAGCAGGTCGGTCGGCCGGCGGACGCGTTCGGCCTCCGGGGAGGCCTGCGGCGGGCGGGCCGCGCCCGGCGCGGTTCTGGTCTTTCCCGGAACGATCACGATGCCAACGGCCCTTCTCGCGCCCCGAACCCCCCGTCGGGCCGGCGAGCTGTACGTCTCATGCCACCGTGACCGCCACGGTGCGAACCGGATTCAGCCTGCGCGCCGCGGGGCGACGAGCAATGGCTGCGTCACGGTGCCGCAGCGGCCGGCGGCGTCGGAAAGCGTGCCCTCGGTCAGCCCGATGCCGTCCTGCCCGGCGTCGGACGCCGCGGTGAGACGCACCCATTGTCCCACTGGATAGCGGTGCAGGTGCATGGTGACCCCGGGCGGGATGAACAGCCAGTCCTGGAAGCTCAGCGGCGCGCTGAGCCCGTTGGCCGAGTCGGCGACCACCACGAACCTGGCCAGGCCGGTGAGCGGGCGGCCTTCGACCAGCGGGATGCGGACCCGGGTCCACACGTCCGCCGCGCCGCTGCTGCTGGCGTAGCCGCCGGACACGATCCGCCACTCGGTGGCCTGGCCGTACCCCCACTGCTCGTCCCCGCCGAAGAACCGCTGGGACTGCGGCCCGGGCAGGCCGGCCGGAAGCCCGCCGCCGCCGGCCGCGTCGTCAGCGGGGCCGTCAGCCGGGGCGGTGGCCAGGTGCCAGACCCGGGCCGTGGCCACCCGGCGGTCACCCGCCCACAAGCTGGCCTCGCTGAGCTGGGTGCGCCGGCCAGGCCGCAGCAGCTCGGTCCGCACCCGCACCGGGGTCCGCGGGACCGGGCCGAGGAAGTCCATGCTGATCCGGGCCACCCGGAGGCCGGGCCGCCCGTACGCCTGATCCAGGCCGTCGGCCAGCAGGGCGGTCGGCGGGCCCCCGTGCTGGGCCCCGTCGTCCCACGGACTGGTGGTCGCCGCCGTGGGTTCGAACCGGTCATCCCCGAGGGGCAGGTAGTACGCGGGCGGAAGCTCGGTCATCAGGGCAGGGTGGCCAGCTCGATGGCCTGGACCTGGCCCGAACCGTTGTTGGTGACCAGCGCGGTCCGCCCGCCGGGCTGGATGGTGAACTGCCGGGGCAGCTGGCCGGTGCTGACGTAGCCGAGCAGGGCCGGGCCTCGCTTCAGGGCCCGGGCCGGGTCGACCACCGCGACCGTCGGCGCCACCCCGGGCACCTTCTGCAGGTTGGAGTCGGCGACCAGGATGCGGGTCTGGCCGCCGCTGCGGGCGAAGGTCTCGCCGATCGGCGCCTCGCCCACATCGACCTGGGCCTCCAGTGCGTGCCCGGGGTCGGTGACCAGGCGGCTGGCGGAAAAGCCGAGCAGCGCGTTGCTCTCCCGGCTGGTGACCCAGACCGTCCGGCCGTCGCTGGAGGCGATGACCCGGACGGGGTCGCAGCCGGCTTCGGCGGTGGCCTTGACCGCCCTGGCCGGGTCGGTCTCGGCCACGGCGGTGTCGATCACCGACACGGTGCCCTCGGCCGCGTTCTGGGTCACGGCCCTGGTCATGCTGGTCACGTAGAGCAGGCGGGCATCCGGGGAGAAGGTCAGCCCGACCGGCTGCTGGCCCAGCTTGACGTCACCCACCAGAGCCGATGATGACCCGAACCCGTGCGTGAGCGCGGACTGCAGGTTGAACACGGCCATGGCCGCGCTGCCCTGCAGGGTGACGAACACGAACTGGTCGTCGGGGGAGATCGCGACCTCCACCCCGCCCGTGGTGGACGGGCTGGTCAGCGTGCCCACGACGGCGTGGCTGCTGCCCTGCTCGGCGGCGGCCACGTCGACGACCACCGCCCCGTTGTCCACCGCGGCGACCAGGTACCGGCCGTTGTGGGTCAGGACCGCTCCCTTGTACACCCCGGGCGCACTGATCACGTGCTCGAGCGTGGGCGCCAGTCCGGTCCCGTTGGCCAGCACCGCGATCGAGTCGCCGCGCGGTACGAACGTGAACCGGCCGTCGGCGGTGGTGGTCACCCCGAACGGATGCTCGCCCACCGAGACCGACTGGGTGCGGACGTTCCGCAGCACCGGCGCCTTGCCCACCGTCGGCCGGCACCCCGGCGCGGCGATCGGCGGCAGCACGGCCGCCGGGGTCGATGCCCCGGCCGTCGACGTGTCCGCAGCCCCCTTGGCCTTGGGGTTTCCCCCGCCGTTCAGGGTGGCGAAGGCTCCGATGGCCAGCCCGGCCACGGCCACCACCCCGACCGCGATCGCCCCGCGCGGCCAGAACCGCGACGGGCGGCGTGGTGGCGGCGTGCCACTGGGCGCCCGGCCGGGACCGCCGGCCGGCGCGCCGCTGGGCGGCCGGTTCGGGGGCCGGCCCACTGGAGTGGCCGGCGGCTGCTCCCAGTCCGCGGTCGGCGGCGCCCATGCCGCGGGCGGCTCTTCCCAGTCCGCGGCCGGCGGCGGCTC
>DASWVA010000102.1:0-3726 GCA_036401415.1 Streptosporangiaceae bacterium | reverse complement strand
TGGCAATGCCACTCCGCTACTGGCTCGCCAACGATCGGCGCCAGTAGCATCATCGACCACTCTTGTTTGGCGGCTGGCTGATCAGAGGGGCCAAGCGCCTAGAATATGTAGCTATGCCAGGGGCTATATATAGCTCCTTTGAAGCGATACTGTTTGGGATCACTTGAGCTGACGGTTATCCCGCCGATTTCTTGGGTACCGGGGTTAGGATTGAGCGAATGTACTGTCGCCATGCCCGCGCGTCAAAATCCTGCCACATCGACAACCCGTTTGGCAGATTGTGTAAGTGACGCCCGAGTTACCTTGAAGCCCCGGAGACGTATGTCCCTCGTTGCGGCACGGTATGGACCAGGCCAGATTCCCGCAAGGCCCCTACGGCCCGCCGAACAGTTGACCTGGCCAACTCGAACTCCTCTACAAGCTCACTTTCAGTGGGGATGCGCTGACCCGGTTTGTACCGCCCGGACTTGATACGTCCGGCGAGGATCTCCGCGAGTTGGCGGTACGGGGCGACCGGCCCTGTGGGATCGATTCCGGGCATAGCTCGACGCTATCTGACCTGCGACAATGTCACTCGTATCGATACGTACTAGCTTATTTGAACTTGTATGATCTAGCATGCTCACATGAGCTGCGCGGACCTTGGGGCAACACCGGTCCTGACCATCGAAGATAAGCGCGCACTGAACGACCTTGACGAGGCATATGGCCACGCTTATGACCTGGCTGTCGCACGCAGCCAGTGGATAGCGTGCGGGCTGGGCATCGGCCACTGGCTTGTCGCGCCCTGCGCGGAGGAGCTGCGCCGACTTATCGGGCCGATGCCGCGCCAAGGTAGCAGTTTCACCCGTGCCGCAGTCTTCTGGTAGGGGCGGCCGCGATAACGACGATGACGTCTGGTCTCGGCTCAGTGACGGGGCTAGACGTCGTTGTCCGCGTCGATTTCCGGCCATCATCAGCGCCCTGCTCAGCGGGACCCCAGCCCCGGCCGCGCGCTCCCCGCCGCGGCGTGGCCGTGCTCAACTAGGGATATGCGGATCGTGATCGCCCCCGACAAGTTCAAGGGATCGCTGCCCGCCGCCGAGGTGGCGGCCGCGCTCGCCGCCGGGCTGCGCGACGCCCTGGGGGCGGCCGAGCTGATCATGATCCCGGTGGCGGACGGCGGCGACGGCACCGTGGACGCCGCGGTGGCGGCCGGCTTCGCGCGGGTGCCGGTCACCGCGGCCGGGCCCACCGGCGAGCCGGTCGCCGCTAGTTACGCCCGCCGCGGCGACCTGGCCCTGGTCGAGCTGGCCACCGTCTGCGGGCTGGAACGGCTGCCCGGCGGCCGGCTGGAGCCGCTCGCGTCCTCCAGCTACGGCGCCGGCCAGGTCATACGGGCCGCGCTGGCGGCCGGCGCCCGTGAGCTGGTGCTCGCGGTGGGCGGCAGTGCCAGCACCGACGGCGGCGCCGGGATGCTCCAGGCGCTGGGCGCCCAGGTGCTCGGCGCGCGGGGTGAGCCGCTGGGCCGGGGGGGCGGGGCGCTCGCTGACGTGACCACCCTGGACCTGACTGGGTTGGTCGGATCTGGGCTGGTCGGGTCTGGCCTGGACCCGGCCGCCCGGGAGGCCCGGATCACGCTCGCGGTCGACGTGCAGAACCCGCTGACCGGCCCGGACGGCGCCGCGGCGGTCTTCGGCCCGCAGAAGGGCGCCACCCCGGAGCAGGTCGCCCAGCTGGACGGGGCCCTGCGCCGCTGGGCCGGCTTGGTGGCTGGGGTGACCGGCCGTGACTGGTCGCAGGCCCCCGGCGCCGGGGCGGCCGGCGGGGTGGGGTTCGCGGCGCTGGCCGTGCTCGGGGCCCAGCGGCGTTCGGGCATCGAGATGATCCTGGACCTGGTCGGCTTCGACGCGGCGCTGGACGGCGCCGACCTGGTCGTCACCGGGGAAGGGTCGCTGGACACCCAGAGCCTGGCGGGCAAGGCGCCGATCGGGGTGGCCCGGGCCGCCGCCGCCCGCGGCATTCCCGTGGTCGCGGTGCCCGGGCGCAGCACCCTGACCCCGGAGCAGGCCCGCGAGGCCGGGATCACCGCGATTCACCCGCTCACCGGCCTGGAACCGGATCTGGCCCGCAGCATGGCCGGCGCCGCCTCGCTGCTGGCCCGGATCGCCCGTGATCAACTGGCCTCATGGACCCGGGCATGACGTTCGACCTGCTGGTGAGGGCGCGGCGGGCCGTGGTGGACGGCTCCCTGCGGCCGGCCGCGGTGGCCGTGCGGGACGGGCGCATCGCCGCCATCGTGGATCACGACACCGCCGCCGGGGCCACTGAGGTCGTCGAGCTGGCCGCGGACGAGGTGCTGCTGCCCGGCCTGGTCGACACCCACGTGCACGTGAACGAGCCGGGCCGGACCGAGTGGGAGGGTTTCGCCACCGCCACCCGGGCGGCCGCGGCCGGCGGGGTGACCACGATCATCGACATGCCGCTCAACTCCATCCCGCCCACCTGCGACGTGGCCGCGCTGGAGGTCAAGCGGAAAGCGGCCCAGCCCAGCGTGCACGTCGACACCGGGTTCTGGGGCGGCGCCATCCCCGGCAACACTGCCGAGCTGCGCCCGCTGCACGAGGCGGGCGTGTTCGGGTTCAAGTGCTTCCTGCTGCCCAGCGGCGTGGACGAGTTCCCGCCGCTGGACCCGGCCGGACTGGAACGGGCCATGCGGGAGATCGCGTCGTTCGGCGGCCTGCTGATCGTGCACGCCGAGGACGGCCACGAGGTCACCGACGTGCCGCCGGGCCGGGACTACCAGGGCTTCCTGCAATCCCGGCCGCCCGCCGCCGAGCAGCGGGCCATCAGCACGCTGCTGGACCTGGCCGCGCGGACCGGCGCCCGGGTGCACGTGCTGCACCTGTCCAGCGCGGCGTCGCTGCCGGCCCTGCGCGCGGCCCGCCGCCGCGGGGTCCGGGTCACCGCCGAGACGTGCCCGCACTACCTGAGCTTCGACGCGGCGCAGATCCCGGCCGGGGCGACCCAGTTCAAGTGCTGCCCGCCGATCCGGGACGCCGCCAACCGCGACGCGCTGTGGCAGGGGCTCCGGGCCGGGGAGATCGACTGCGTGGTCTCCGACCACTCACCCTGCGCCGCGGAGCTCAAGCACCTGGACACCGGCGACTTCGCCACCGCCTGGGGCGGCATCGCCTCCCTGCAGCTCGGCCTGCCCGCGGTGTGGACAGCGGCCCGGACCCGGGGCGTGCCGCTGACCGACGTGGTGACCTGGATGGCGGCCCGCCCGGCGGCCCTGGCCGGGCTGGCCCGCAAGGGCGCGCTGGCGGCCGGCCGGGACGCCGACCTGTGCGTGTTCGCGCCCGACGGCAGCTTCGTCGTCGACGCCGCGGCGCTCGAGCACCGCAACCCGGTGTCCGCCTACCACGGGCAGCGGCTGACCGGCGTCGTCCGCCGCACCTGGCTGCGCGGCGCCCCCACCGGCACCGCCGCCGGCGCCCCCGCCGCCTCCTCCGCCGGCGCCGGCCCGGGCGGGCGCCTGCTCAGCAGGACGCCATCATGACCGCCGGGCTCACGCCGCCGTGGCCGGACCTGGCCGCCCGGGGTCTGGGCGGCAGCGTCGTCAGCGCCAGCGACGAGCTGTTCGCCGAGCGGGAGAACCTGATCAAGCCGGGTGACCCGGTGTTCCAGCCGCACACCTTCGGCCACAAGGGCCAGATCATGGACGGCTGGGAGACCCGCCGGCGG
>DASWVA010000101.1:0-2163 GCA_036401415.1 Streptosporangiaceae bacterium | reverse complement strand
TGGCCCCAGGCGTACATCTGCATACGCAGTTCGACGCCGACGATGCCGTCCGCGCCCAGGTGGTCGGCTTCGGCCTGCATCCGTGACATGGCCAGCTCGCGCGCGTTGTACATGGCCTGGCTGAGGACCTGCAGCTCCTGGTTCTGGGACCAGCGGCCCACCTGCATGCCCACGTGGTAGATGGACGACCCGACCACGAAGCCCAGTGGTTCGAACCCGGCCTCGCCCAGCAGCACGTACTCCGACACCGACAGGTCGGAGGTGAACACCCCGCCCTGCTCGGCGCCCGCGGTGTGAGCCAGGCGGCTTTCCGCGGCCTGCGGCTCCCAGGTGGCGCTGGCCACGTCTTGTCCCTTGCCGAACATGGGCATCTTTGCTCCTCGTTGGTGTTGCTGGTCAATTCGCCTGGGTCGGGGGGCCGCCCTGGGTCTTGGCCTTGGCCGCCGCCTTGAGCTCCTGCTTGTAGGCGCGCACCCGGGCCAGGGAGTCCTCGTCCCGGATGTCCGCCACCGAGCAGTAGCTGCCGTCCTGGCCGAACGGGCCGGCCGCTTCCCGCCAGCCCGGGGGCTGCACGCCCAGCTGCTTGGCCAGCAGGGCGACAAAGATCTGTGCTTTCTGCGCCCCGAAGCCGGGCAGCTCGGCCACCCGCTTACGCAGGTCCGGGCCGTCGGCTGCCTCACCCCACACGCGGGCCGCGTCACCGTCGTACCGGGCCACGATGAGCTGGGCCAGCGCCTGCACCCGGGCCGCCATCGATGTGGGGTAGCGGTGCAGCGCCGGGCGTTCGGCGAACAGTGCGGCCAGCGCTTCCGGGTCATGAACGGCCAGCTCTCCCGCCGTCGGGCGGTGACCCAGCCGCCGGGTCAGGTCGTACGGTGCGCTGAACGCCCGTTCCAGCGGGACCTGCTGGTCCAGCAGCATGCCGATGAGCAGGGCCAGCGGGTCGGTGCTGAGCAGTTCGTTGGCCGCGGGTTCCACCGGCATGTTGATCGTCACGAGCTTCCTCCTGGTCGCGGGGACCATCATGGCGCATCGGCCAGCATCATGGCGCCGCAGCGCCGGCATGGTGGCCTGGCGGCGCCGAAGGTGCCAAGGTGGAATCTGGCGGCCAGGCCGGCCGTTCTACTTGTACGGGCAACGCGAGGCGTCGGCCGGCTTGCCAGCCAGGAGCCGGGGCGCCGCGCCCCAGCCCGGACGGATGGAGCTATCAATGACACCCCACGCCAAGTGGGCAATCGCCGGAATCATCGTCGGCCTGATCTTGTTCGCGGTCACCCCGTGGTACATCCCCCTCGCGATCATTCTGGCCGCCATCGCGATCCCGACCGGCGCGTACCTGATGCTGGACGAGTCCCAGCGCCGCCGGCTGCGCGAGACACGCCGCCGCCGGCAGCTGGGTAACTGACCGGCCACCCCGGGCCCGGCCACCGCCGGGCCCGTCTCACCCGCGCAAAGAGGCCGCCTTGCCTGTCCGCCGCCTGAACCATGCCGTCCTGTACGTCCGCGATCTGGCCCGTACGGTCACCTTCTACCGGGAGACGCTCGGGTTCCAGGTGAGCACGGAGCTACCGGGCCGGGCCGCCTTTCTGCGCGCGCCGGGCTCGGCCAACGACCACGATCTCGGCCTGTTTCAGCTGGCCACCGGGGCGGACACGCCCGCGGCCCAGCCCGGCTCCCGGGCCGGCCTGTACCACCTGGCCTGGGAGGTGGGCACGCTGGCCGACCTGGCTGATATTCGCGCCCGGCTCGCCGCGGCCGGGTCGCTGGTGGGCCAGAGCGACCACCGCGTCTCCAAGTCGCTGTACGCCGAGGACCCGGACGGCATCGAGTTCGAGGTCATGTGGCGCGTGCCCGCCGAGGACTGGGCTCAGGAGGCCGGCCAGGGCGCCCTGGTCGCCCCGCTCGACCTGGACGCCGAGCTGGCCCGCTGGGGCGACCGTGCCACCGGTGCGGCGGCCGGCTCCGCCACCTGACGCCCCGCCGGACCACCCACCCACGCCGGGGCCGCGCCCGGGGGCCGGCGCTCAGATCAGCGCCGGGCCCTCAGATCAGCGCCGGGCCCTCAGCCGGCCGGGCCATGGTCTCGATCGTGCCCTTGTAGCCGACGCCGCGGATGTGCAGCACCGGGGCGTCCGGGGCCAGCGGCAGGCCGTCCTGGTCATC
>DASWVA010000100.1:0-3517 GCA_036401415.1 Streptosporangiaceae bacterium | reverse complement strand
CGCAGCACTCGGTGATGTGCCTGCGCCTGATGCAGGCGTTCCGGCGCGTGAGCCGGGGGATGCGGCGCTGGCAGGACGGCACCGCGCCGCCCGCCACGGCGCCCCTCAGCCCGCGGCACGTGGCCGCGCTCGAGCAGCTCCTCAGCGGCCCGGTCACCGTGGGCGAGCTGGCAGCCAGGCTCGGCCTGACCCTGCCCACCGTCAGCGGGGTGATGGCCGACCTGGACCGGGCGGGCTTCATCGAGCGGCACCCCGACCCCGCTGACCGCCGGCGCACGATCGTGCAGGTCATCCCGGCTCAGGCCGCCCTGATCGGCGAGTGGCTGGACGGCGCCGCCCGCCCACTGGCCCGGGTCCTGGACCAGCTTTCACCGTGGGAGCAGAACGCCTTCCTCAAGGCCATGAGCCTGCTGGAAACCGAGCTCCACCCCGGGACGCCCCGCCCCAGCTGCTGAGGCTTCTCCGCGCTGGCCGGGCCCTGCCCCTGACCTTGCCGGCGGTAGGTCCATCCGGCCCGCGGTTCATGCCGGATCCCGGTCGCGCTGCTACTGACCAGCAACCAGACGGGACCCTTTCTGGCCGATCACGGGAGGCAGGCTTGGCCACCTACAGCGACTGAACCAGGAGAAAACCATGTGGCGTCGGTCAGTCAGATCCCGCGGGCCATACGGCGCTGGCCGGTCATGCAGGTGAGCCACCGCCCCCTCGTCAAGGGGCCGCAGCCGGCCAGCGTCAAGGCCCGGCGGCTGACGCGGCCCGGCGATCCCCCGCCCCGGCGGCGCCGCCACCGAGGCTGGCGCGCCCTGGCCCTGATCCTCGGCGTAGCGGCGGCCGCGGGCTCGGTGGTCGCCAGCCGCTCGACACCGAGCGTGGCCCCTCCCCGGCTGTACACCTACGCCGGCAACCCGCTGTTCGCGGGCGCGCTGGCGAAGGCCGGTAGCAACCGGACCGAGGCCGCTGAACTCAGGGCGATCACCGGTACGCCATCGGGAACCTGGCTCGCCGGGCAGCCGGGCGACATCAAGGTGGCCAGGCAGGTAACGCTGGCGGCGGCCAGGACGCACGCCGTCCCGGTCATCGTGGCGTACAACCTGCCGGACCGCGATGGCTGCGGCAAGCTGTCCGCCGCGTACGCTCTCACCGCGTCCGGCTACCAGGACTGGGTCAACCAGCTGGCCGCCGCCATCGGTACCGGCGACGACATTGTCATCGTGGAACCCGACGGGGTGCCGGACCTGGTCCGGGGCTGCCTGAGCCGCGCCCAGAGTTCCGAACGTTACCGGTTGCTCCGGTACGCGATGGAGCGGCTCGGCGCCCTGCCCCATGCCCGGGTCTATCTGGATGCCGGCAACCCCGGCATGTTCACTGATCCGTCGTCGCTCGTGGGACCGCTCGAGGCGGCTGGCCTGCGCTACGGCCGCGGATTCTCGGCCAACGTCTCGAACTTCCAGTGGACCGCGGGCGTCGTGACCTGGAGCCAGCAACTGGAGCACGCTCTCGGCGGCCGGGTCGGCGCCGTCGTCGACACCAGCCGTAACGGCCGCGGCCCGTACACCGGCCCGGACGCGCCCCAGTGGTGTAATCCTCCCGGCCGGGCCGTCGGGCCGAGCCCGAAATTTGCCCCTGGCCCCGCCGGAATCGACGCCTACCTGTGGATCAAGGATCCGGGCGCCAGTGACGGGAACTGCCGCGGGGGGCCTCCGGCGGGTCAGTTCTGGCCCCGGTACGCGGCCGCCCTGGAACAGCAGGGCCGGCCTTCGTGACGTGCGCCGGGCTCCGCACGGCGGTGCTGCGTCAGCTGGTCGTGGCAGGCGGGAGACTGGTGCGGTGACCATTCGACCCCGTCCGCGCCGGCCCGCAGCGATGGCCGTGCGGGGGGTGCCGTGGTGGGGTGTGCTCTCTTCCGCGGTGGCGCCGGTGCTGCTGATAGGTGGCTGGACGGTGGCGGCCGCGCTGCAACCGGGCTCCTTCAACGCGGTCGTCGCCACGATCAGCTCGCTCGCGGCGCGGGGCGCTGCCGACCGGTGGGTGATGACGCTCGCGCTGGCGGGGGTGGGGGCTTGTCACGTGGTGACCGGGCTGGCGCTGCGGCCGGCCGCAGCGCCAGCCCGGCTCATCCTGATGACCGGCGGGGTGGCGACCATGCTGGTGGCGGCGTTTCCTGAACCGGCGGGGGGTGGCGGGTCGCTGCTACACACGCTCTGGGCGGCCGTCGGCTTCATCGCCCTGGCGGCCTGGCCGCTCGCGGCCCGGAAGCGGGGCCCTGCGGTACCGGCTGGGCTGCGGCCGGGTGTCTGCGCCGCCGCCGGCGGGGTGCTGCTGGCCCTGCTGGTGTGGTTCGGCGCGGAGCTGATCGGCGGAGGCCGGCAGGTCGGCCTGTCCGAGCGGGTGCTGGCCGGGGCGCAGGCGGTGTGGCCGCTGGCGGTGGTTCTGGCCTGCCGCTGGAGCCAGTCCGGGGCCCGGATGCGGGGTCAGGAGTCCACCCGGCGCTGACCGCCGGGATCAGGCCGCCCCCAGGCGGAGGCCAGGATGGGTGGGGCGCCAGGGGGTCGAACCCTGAACCCACGGGTTAAAAGCCCGCTGCTCTGCCATTGAGCTAACGCCCCGCCGGCGCACAGGTGCACCGTCTAGAAGACTACCGACCAATACGGGTGAACGCAGCGGCCGAAGACGGCCCGGATCCCCGCCCCACCCCGGCCGCCACGCCCTTCCCGGGTTACCGGTAGGCGGAAAGCCCGGTGATGGCCTGCCCGATGGCCAGCATGTGGATCTCCTCGGTGCCCTCGTAGGTCAGCACCGCCTCGAGGTTATTGGCGTGCCGGATGACCGGGTACTCCAGGGTCACGCCGTTGGCGCCGAGGATGGTGCGGGCCTGCCGGGCGATGTCGATGGCCGTCCGCACGTTGCTCATCTTGCCCAGGCTGACCTGCTCGGGGCGGAGCGGGCCTGCTTCCTTCAGCCGGCCCAGGTGCAGCGCCAGCAGCTGAGCCTGGCTCAGGCCTGAGGCCATCCAGGCCAGCTTGCCCTGGGTCAGCTGGAAGCCGCCGATCGGCCTGCCGAACTGCTCCCGGCTGGTGGCGTAGGCGACCGCGGCCTCGAAGCAGGCCCGGGCCGCCCCGGTCACCCCCCAGAGAATGCCGAACCGCGCCTCGCTCAGGCAGGACAGCGGGCCCTTGAGTCCGCGGGCTCCGGGGAGCATCGCGTCGGCCGGCAGCCGCACGTCGTCAAAGTGCAGCTCCGACGTGATCGACGCGCGCAGGGCCATCTTCTTGTGCATGTCGCTGGTGGTGAAGCCGGGGGCCGTCCGGGGGACCAGGAAGCCGCGGACGCCTTCGTCGGTGGCCGCCCAGACCACTGCGATGTCGGCGATGCTGCCGTTGGTGATCCACATCTTGGACCCGGACAGCCGCCAGTCCGAGCCGTCCCGGCGGGCCCGGGTGCTCATCCCGGCCGGGTCCGAGCCGTGGTCCGGCTCGGTCAGCCCGAAGCAGCCGACGGCCTCGCCGGCCGCCATCTG
>DASWVA010000099.1:0-9109 GCA_036401415.1 Streptosporangiaceae bacterium | reverse complement strand
GTCGGCCGTGCTGGCCGCCGTGCTGGTCTTGTCCACCGACGTGGTGAGCAGCGCGCCGTTGTACTCGGGGATGACCGAGATCGCGCCCTTGACCACTTCGGGGTAGTAGACCTCGCGGGCCCCGATGTTGAACTTGGTCGTCACCTTGACCCCCGCGCTCTGCAGAACGTCGGCGTAGATCTGGGCCAGCAGCTCGTCTTCGGGGAAGTTGGCCGAGCCGACCACCACCGTGTTGGACGCACTGGGCGACAGCGGGTTCGAACCGGAGCTGGACTTGCTGCCACCGCCGCTGCTGGAGCAGGCGGCGACGGCGACACAGGCCACGGCGGCCAGGCCAGCCGCCGTAATTTTCTTATAAGGCATGAGGGTGTTCCCTTCAATTCTGACCGGAAAAGACGTTATCAGGACGCCTGCGCCTGACGGCGCAGGCCCACCGGGACAATGACGATCGTGAGCAGCATGAACAGTCCCTGGACCGCCAGCGCGAGCAGCACGATCACGGCGGCCCCCCCGGCGACCACGTTGTACTCGTTACGAGCGAGCCCGTCGATGATGTAGCGGCCCAGACCGCCGAGGCCGATGTAAGCCGCGATGGTCGCGGTGGCCACGACCTGGATGGCGGAGGTGCGGATGCCGAGGAGGATCAGCGGCAGGGCGACCGGGATCTCGACCTTGCGCAGGATCTGCCATTCGGTCATGCCCATGCCGCGGGCCGCGTCGGTCAGCTCCCGGTCCACTCCGAGCACGCCCTCGTAGGTGTTGACCAGCATCGGCGGTATGGCCAGCGCGGCCAGCGGGACCAGCCAGGCCGCGGCCGACCCGGCCGTGAGCACGAAGACCAGCACCACCAGGCCCAGGGTGGGCAGGGCCCGGCCGAAGTTGGCCACGGTGACCACGACGAAACCGCCGCGGCGCAGGTGCCCCATGGCCAGGCCGACCGGGACCGCGATGACCAGCGCGATGGCCAGCGCGATCCCGGTGTACTCCAGGTGCTGGGCCAGCCGCTCGGGGATGCCGTTGGCGCCGTGCCAGTTTTGCGAGGAGATCAGCCACTGCCAAGCGTCACTGAAATAACTCATTGCGCGCCTCCGGCACGACAGTTCACTTGCGCGCCTCCGGCACGACAGTTCACTTGCGCGGCTCCGGCACGACTGGTCATCCGTGTCCCCCTCCGCCGCCGTGGCCGCCTCCGCCGCCGGCGTGGCCCGCGTGGGCATGGTGACCGCCAGTCAGCCCAGCCGAGCTGCCCCCGAGGGTGACCGTCACGGCGCGGCGGCGCTGCCCGCGCGGTGCCCGGCCCGCCTCCCACGGGGTCAGCCAGCGGCGGGCCAGCACCAGCAGACCGTCGAAGACCAGGGCCAGCAGGATGATCAGGACCAGGCCGACGTAGATCTCGGTGGTGAAGTCGCGCTGCTCGCCGTCGGTGAAGAAGTAGCCGAGACCGCCGATGCCGATCAGCTGACCCACGCTGACCAGGCTGATACTGGACACGGTGGCCACCCGCAGGCCCGCGATGATGACCGGCACGGCCAGCGGCAGGTCGACCTGCACGGTGCGGCGCAGCGTGCCGAAGCCCATGGCCACGGCCGCCTGCTGGACCGGCGCGGGCACCGAGCGCAGGCCGTCCACCACGTTCGGGATCAGCACCGAGAGCGAGAACAGCGTGAGCGGAATGATCACGGTCCAGTCGGTGAAGCTGGTGTAGTCGATCAGCACCAGGTACAGCGCCAGCGAGGGCATCGCGTAGAAGATGCTGGTCAGGCTCAGGATCGGGGGCCAGGTCCAGCGCCAGCGGACGCACATGATGCCGACCGGGATGGCGACCACGATGCCGAACAAGATCGGCAGCAGGGCCAGGTACAGGTGCTGGCCCAGGTAGTGACCGACCTGGTCGCGGTTCTGCCAGGCCCAGCTCATGACGGGCGGACGCCTTCGCCGGCCGGCTCGGCTGAACCGGCTGGATCGGTCTGGCCGTCCGTCTGGGCCTCCGGGGTGGTCCGCCCCTCGCGGAACACCGGCTGGTCCGGGTTCCCGTCCAGCCCGGCCTGCTCGGCGGTCTGGATGGCGGCCCGGAGCCGCTCGTAGGTGGTGATGCCCAGCGCCCGGCCCTGATTATCGACGCCGGCCGCGCGGCCGGTGCGGGACAGCACGGTGGCGTCCAGCGCGGCGCGCAGCGAGTCCCGGCCGACCTGGAACGTGTGGCCCAGCGGCGCCAGCGGCAGCGACAGCGTGCCGAGCGTCTCCTGGCCGGGCTGGCGGTCCAGGTCGGACACGGCGAACCAGCCCCGGGGCCGGCGGTTGCCGTCGGTGACCAGGACCCACGGTTCCCCGCAGCGCTGGGCCCCGGCCCGGGCCTGGTCCACGGTGGTCTCCGCGGGCAGCACGCAGCCGTCCTCCAGGTCCAGCTGCCCGGCCGAGAAGAACGCGAGCCGGCGGATGCCCCGGTCGAAGCCGAGGAAGTTCTCCACGTACTCGTCGGCGGGTGAGCCGAGCAGATGCTGCGGCGTGTCCAGCTGGGCGATCTTGCCGTGCGGGTAGAACACCGCGACCTGGTCCCCGACCTTGATCGCTTCTTCGACGTCGTGGGTGACCAGGACCACGGTCTTGTGCAGCTCGGCCTGCAGCCGGATCAGCTCGTCCTGCAGGGAGGACCGGACGATCGGGTCGACCGCGCTGAACGGCTCGTCCATGAGCAGCACCGGCGGGTCCGCGGCCAGCGCCCGGGCCACGCCGACCCGCTGCTGCTGGCCCCCGGACAGCTGGTACGGGTAGCGCCGGGCCATGTCCGCGTCCAGGCCGACCAGGTCCATCAGCTCGCGGGCCCGGTCCCGCGCCCTGGCCTTGTTCCAGCCTTCGAGCAGCGGGACGGTGGCGATGTTGTCCTCGATCGTGCGGTGCGGGAACAGGCCGGCCTGCTGGATGACGTAGCCGATGCCGCGCCGCAGCTTGGGTGCGGCGACCTGGGCGATGTCCTGGCCGTCCAGCATGATCCGTCCCTCGGACGGGTCGATCAGCCGGTTGATCATGCGCAGGGAGGTGGTCTTGCCGCAGCCGCTCGGGCCGACCAGGACCATGGTCTGCCCGTCGGGGATCTCCAGGTCCAGCGCGTCGACCGCTACTGTTCCGCCCGCATAACGCTTTGTCACGCTCTCAAAGGTGATCAAGCGTGGGCCTCGCTCATCATCGGTAGCCGATCCGGTGGACTGAATCAGGGCTGTGCCCGCGTCACGCGTGGACTCACCATGCCACCAGCATGAATATTTCTCTTCATGCTCTTGACCCCTGAAGAGGGTGTCAAGGCAGCACACGCGGGAGTATACGAACTTGTTACGAGCGGCGAGGAGGCCCATGACCACCGAACCTGACCGGCCAGCAACGCCGATCATGCTGGACGGAACGGGTCTGAGCTGCGAAAAGCTCCGCGATATCGCCCGCGGTAGCGAGCCGGTGGCGGTGACCGGGGCCGGGCTGGACCGGGCCCGGCGGGCTCGCGAGGCGGTGCGCGCGGCCACCCAGCCGGTGTACGGCCGGACGACCGGGGTGGGCGCCAACCGCGGCATCGCCGTCCAGGACGGTGGTCACGGCCTGCGGCTGCTGCGCAGCCACGCCGGCGGGGCGGGCCCGCTGCTGGCCGCCCCGCTGGCCCGGGCGATGCTGGTGGTCCGGCTCAACCAGCTGGCCGCGGGCGGCTCCGGGGCCGACCCGGCCCTGCTGACCGTGCTGGCCGAGGTGCTGAACCAGGGGCTCACCCCGCCGGTCCGCACGGTGGGGGCGATCGGCACCGGGGATCTGGCCGCGCTGGCGTCGACCGCGCTGTGCCTGATCGGCGAGCGGCCCTGGCTGGGGGGCCCGGGTGCGACGCTGCCGCCGTTCGCGCTGGACCCGGCGGACGCGCTGGCCTTCATGAGCAGCAACGCCGCCACCATCGGCGAGGCGGCGCTGGCCGCCGCCGACCTGGCCGACCTGATCGCGGCCACGCCGGTCGTGGCCGCGCTGTCGTTCCTGGTCGTCCGGGGCTCGGCCGAGCCGTACGCGATGGCGGTGCAGCGGGCCCGGCCCTACCGGGGGCAGGCCGAGGTGGCGGCGCGGATGCGCGAGCTGCTGGCTGGCCAGGAGGCGCGGCCCACCCGCATCCAGGATCCTTACGGCTACCGGGCGCTGCCCCAGGTGCACGGGCCAGCCGTGGACGCGTCGCGGGAACTGCACGAGGTGCTGGCCGTGGAGCTGAACGCCGCCGCGGAGAACCCGCTGATCGACGCGGAGTCCGGCCAGGTCCTCCACAACGGGAACTTTTACACCGCCTATCTGGGCCTGTCCCTGGACGCGACCCGGATGGCGGTGTTCCAGACCGCCGCGCTGTCGGCCGCCCGGCTGGGCACGCTGGTCGAGCCGGCCCTGACCGGGCTGCGGCCGTTCCTGGCCAGCAGCGTGCCCGCCAGCTCGGGAGTGCTGGCGCTGGAGTACGTGGCGCACTCCGCGCTGGCCGACATCCGGCGGCTGGCCTCCCCGGCCGCGCTGGGCACGGCGGTACTGTCCCGCGGGCTGGAGGAGCAGGCCAACTTCTCCACCCAGGCGGCCCGGGCCGCCACCGACACCGTGGCCTCCTACCGCATCGTGGTCGCCTGCGAGCTGGTCGCCGCGATCCGCGGGCTGCGGCTGCGGCGGCTGGTGCCCGGGCCCGGGCCGCTGCGGGACGCCTATGAGGTGGCCGCCCCGGCGCTGGACACCCGGACCGCGGACCGGCCGCTGGACGCCGACATCGACGCCGCCGAGAACCTGCTGGCCGCCCTGGGGAGGTGGTTAGCCCGGTCAGCCCGGTCAGCGGTCGAGGAAGACGCCCTGGCCGGCGGACAGCTGGTCGTGCTGGTGCAGCCGTTCCCGGGCCCGGGCCGGGTTGGCGTCCGCCATGGCCTGGATGAGCACCGCGGCCAGTACGGTGGGCGCGGCGTGCGAGTCGAACAGCAGCCGGTTGCCGACCCCGGCCGGGAGCAGTACGTCGGCGTCGCCGGCGAACGGCACGAACCGCACGTCGGTGATCACCGCGGTCCGCACGCCCAGGCGCCGGGCGAACCGTAGCGCCTCCACGGTCTCGGCCGGGTAGCGGGGCAGTGCGAACGCGAGCAGCCAGCGGCCGCCCGCCTCACTGACGTGCAGCAATGCGTCGAATACGACGCTGCCGCCGTAGGTCAGGCAGCGCACGTCGGGGTGGATGCGGCGGGCGGCGTAGGCGAAGTACTGGGCCACCGGCGCCGAGATCCGGTGCCCGAGCACGGCCAGCGGGACCGACGCGGCCAGCTCGCGGCCCAGTTCGGTGACGGCCCGGGGATCAGCCAGCGCGGCGTGCAGCGCACGCAGGTTGGCGATCTCCTGCGCCACCGCGGCCTGCATCGGGTGGGCGGAGCCGTCCGGGCCCCTGTCGCCGGCGTCATCGCTTCCGCCCGCGCTGACGTCGCGGTCCTCTGGCGCCCCGCCGGCCGGGGCCTCCAGCGCGATTCCGCGTAGCGCGTCCCGGAACGCCGGGTAACCGGAGAAGCCCAGCGCGGCCGCGAACCGGGTCACCGACGGCTGGCTGACCCCGGCTTCGTGAGCCAGCGTCACGCTGGACAAGAAGGCGGAATCGGGCATGTGGTCCAGGAGGTACTGCGCGATGCGCCGCTGCACGGGTGACAGGCGGTGTCCGTCCAGCAGCATCAGCAGTGCGTCAGCGGGGACGCTCTGGCCGCGGCCCTCCATTGCGCCTCGCTTGCTGGCCGGGGTGTACAGGATCATTCACATCGTAAGTTCTCGCATGGATTCATGCCAGAGCCCGCGAGACGGCCGCAGGCCGGGACTGATCATCGCCTCCGGCTTCGCAGCCGCGCCACCACTACTGGATGGTAATGTTCCCAGCCTGAGACGCCCCCACGGAGCGCCGCGAGCGGCGGACGAGGATGGTGAACCGCGTGACCGTCGATCCCCGTCCGCTCCGGGTGGCGCTGCTCTCCTACCGGAGCAAGGCCCACTGCGGCGGCCAAGGGGTCTACATCCGGCACCTGACCCGGGAACTGGCCGCCCTCGGCCACACCGTCGAGGTGCTCTCCGGCCAGCCCTACCCCGAACTGGACCCGGGACCCCGGCTGTGCCAGGTGCCCAGCCTGGACCTGTACCGGGACGAGGACCCGTTCCGCACCCCGCGCCGGGACGAGTACCGGGACTGGATCGACGTGCTGGAGACCGCGGCCATGTGGAGCGGCGGGTTTCCCGAGCCGCTCACGTTCAGCCTGCGGGCCCTGCGGGTCCTGCGGGACCGGCGCGCCGACTTCGACGTGGTACACGACAACCAGGGGCTCGGCTACGGGCTGCTGGGCGTGCCCCGGCTCGGGCTGCCGCTGGTGACCAGCATCCATCACCCGATCAGCGTGGACCGCAGGATCGAGCTGGCGGCCACCGGCGGCCTGGCCCGGCTGTCCAAGCGCCGCTGGTACGGGTTCGTGCGCATGCAGGCCCGGATGGCCCGGCGGGCGGCCCTGGCCGGCCCGGTCATCACCGTGTCCGAATCGTCCCGCCGGGACATCTACCGCGACTTCCGGCTCCGGCCGGGCAGCGTCGGCATCATCCCGCTGGGAGTCGACACCCGGGTCTTCCATCCCCGTGACGCGCCCCGCGTGCCGGGCCGCATCGTCGCCGTGGCCAGCGCGGAATCGCCGGTCAAGGGGCTGCCCGTGCTGCTGCGGGCGGTGGCCAAGGTGGCCACCGAGCGGGACGTGCGGCTGACCGTGGTCGGCAAGGTGGCGGCGGGCGGGCCGACCATGAGGCTGATCGCCGGGCTGTCACTGGCGGACCGGGTCCGGTTCGTCTCCGGGCTGAGCGACGCCGACCTGGCCGGCCTGCTGGCCAGCGCGGAGCTGGCCGTGGTGCCCTCGCTGTACGAAGGCTTCTCGCTGCCCGCGGTGGAGCACATGGCGTCGGGCACGCCGCTGGTGGCCAGCCGGGCCGGGGCGCTGCCGGAGGTCACCGGCGACGCCGCCGAGCTGGTCACTCCGGGCGATCCGGAGGAACTGGCCGCCGCGCTGCGGCGGCTGCACGACACCCCGCGCGAGCGGGCACGGCTGTCCCGGGCGGCCTGGCTGCGCGTCCAGGAACGGTTCGCCTGGCCCGCGGTGGCCCAGGCCACCGCGGACCGGTACCGGCAGGCCATCGCGGGCCCCCGCACCACCGGGCCCCGCCCGCAGCAGCCCTGACACCCGAGCCACCCGGAGGAACACCCCTTGCTGACGGTCGACTACCGCTTGCTTTCGATCGCCCCGGGCGACCGCGTTCTGGATGTGGGCTGCGGCAACGGGCGGCACGCGTACGAGGCGTACCGGCGGGGCGCCCGGGTGGTCGCGTTCGACCTGGACCGCCAGGAACTGGCCGCGGTGGCCGGGATGTGCGGGGCCATGCGCGCCGAAGGGCAGGTGCCATCGGGCGCGGGCAGCGCCGCCGTCTCGGGCGACGCCACCGTGCTGCCGTTCGCCGACGGCTCGTTCGACCGGGTGATCGCGGCCGAGGTGTTCGAGCACATCCTGGACGACCAGCGGGCCATGAACGAGGTGGCCCGGGTGCTGCGGCCCGGGGGGGTGCTGGCCGTGACCGTCCCGGCCTGGCTGCCGGAGCGGATCTGCTGGGGCCTGTCCCGCGAGTACCACGAGGTGCCCGGCGGCCACGTGCGCATCTACACCCGGCTGGAGCTGGAGGCCAAGCTGCGGCGGGCCGGCCTGGCGATCGGCGGCCACCACCGCGCGCACGGCCTGCACTCGCCCTACTGGTGGGTCAAATGCCTGGTCGGAGTCGGTAACGACGATCATCCGGCGGCCAGGGCGTACCACAAGATGCTGGTCTGGGACATCATGGCCCGGCCGGCCGCCACCCGGCTGGCCGAGCAGGCCCTGAACCCGCTGATCGGCAAGAGCGTGGTCGTGTACGCGACCCAGGCCTCGTGACGCCCGAAGTGCGGGGCGTGCTCAGCGCGGCCAGCGTGCGGGCCACCGCACAGAGCATCGTCGCAGCCCAGGAGCCGTCCGGGGCGATCCGCTGGCCCGACGGCCACGTGGACGTGTGGGACCACATCGAGTGCGCGATGGCGCTGAGCGCGGCCGGCCTGGCCGGCCCGGCCCGGCAGGCGTACGGCTGGCTGCGCCGGGTCCAGCGGGCCGACGGCTCGTGGCCGCGGACGATCGTGGCCGGGACCGTGACCGACCCGGCCGCCGAAACCAACCACGCCGCCTACGTGGCCACCGGGGTGTGGCACGAGCTGCTGGTCACCGCCGACCGCGGGTTCGTGCAGACGATGTGGCCCGCGGTCCGCCGGGCGGTGGACTGGGTGCTCGGCCTGCAGGCGCCCGGCGGGGAGATCGCCTGGGAACAGGACGTGCACGGCGCCCCCGGCGGGCACGCCCTGCTGACCGGCTGCTCGAGCATCCACCAGAGCCTGCGCTGCGCGGTGGCGCTGGCCGACTACGTGGGTGAGTCCCAGCCGGACTGGGAGCTGGCCGCCGACCAGCTGGCCCACGCGGTGGCCTGGCACCCGGAGTCGTTCGCGGACCGGAGCCGGTTCTCGATGGACTGGTACTACCCGGTGCTGGGCGGGGTGCTGCGCGGCCCGGCGGCGGCCCGGCGGCTGGCCGCGGGCTGGGACACATTCGTGGTGCCCGGCCTGGGCGTGCGCTGCGTGGAGGACCAGCCCTGGGTGACCGGGGCCGAGAGCTGCGAGCTGGTGCTGGCCCTGCACGCCGCGGGCCAGCCCGCGGCCGCGGCCGCGCTGTTCGCCGACGTGCAGCACCTGCGGGACGCCGACGGCGCCTACTGGACCGGCTGGCAGTTCACCCACCAGCGGCACTACCCGGCTGAGCGCAGCGCGTGGACGGCCGCGGCGGTGATCCTGGCCGCGGACGCGCTGTCCGGCGCGACCGGGGGCGCCGGGGTGTTCAGGGACGCCAGCGCGGGCCCGGGCGCGCTCGGGCCCGGCCTGGGCCGGCCGGGCGCGGGCTGTGACTGCGCGTCGGGCTCACCCGGAGGACGGGCGGGCGCGTTCGAGCACCCGTAGCGACCCCGCCGCCCGGACCTCGATGAACTCTTCGGACTCGAGCGC
>DASWVA010000098.1:0-3626 GCA_036401415.1 Streptosporangiaceae bacterium | reverse complement strand
GACCAGATGTGGGCGCTGGGCGACCAGCTCGGCCGGGGCTTCCTGCTGGGCGCGACCGCCGGCCGCACCACGCTGACCGGTGAGGGGCTGCAGCACAACGACGGCCACTCCGTCCTGCTGGCCTCGGTCAGCGAGGCCTGCGTGTCCTACGACGCGGCCTGGGCCTTCGAGCTGGCCTACATCATGAAGAACGCGCTGCGGCGGATGTACACCTCGACCCCGGACCACCCCGAGGGCGAGAACATCTTCTACTACCTGACCATCTACAACGAGCCGTACCCGCAGCCCGCCGAGCCGGCTGACTTCCGCGGGGGCCAGGATGCCCTGGAGCAGGGCATCCTGCGCGGGCTGTACGAATACGCCCAGGCCGAACCCGACGCGGGCGGGGACCACCCGCAGGCCCAGATCCTGGCGTCGGGCGTGGCCGTCCGGGCCGCCCTGCAGGCCCAGCGGCTGCTGGCCGACGACTGGGGGGTGGCCGCGTCGGTGTGGTCCGCCACCTCATGGACCGAGCTGCGCCGGGACGCCGTGGCCGCCGAGGAGTGGAACCTGCTGCATCCGGACGCGGAGCAGCGGGTTCCGTACGTGACCGAGACCCTGGACGGCCGGCCGGGCCCGGTCGTCGCGGTGAGCGACTGGATCCGGGCCGTCCCGGACCAGATCGCACGCTGGGTCCCCGCCTCGTACGCCTCGCTCGGTACCGACGGTTTCGGCTTTTCCGACACCCGGGCCGCGGCCCGTCGTTTCTTCCACGTGGACGCGGAGTCGGTGACCGTGGCCGTGCTCAGCCAGCTGGCCAAGCGAGGGGAGGTCCAGCCGGATGTGCTGACCAAGGCGATAGAGAAGTACAAGCTGGACCTGCCGCTCAGTGAGGCTCTGCAGGACCCGCAGACCACGGTCCAGGCCAACCTCCCGGGCCGGCCGGAAACCGAGACCCAGCCGGAAGTTCGCGCCTAGCTCGGCGGCGCGCGTGCTCGGCGGCCGAGCACGCGCGCCGAGAGCCGGCGGCGCTGTTCGCTGAGGCCGCCCCTGTCCTTTACCTGGCCGCACGGGCATGATGAAACCTATGGGCGATGCGGCCCGGCATCCGGTGATCCAGCTCGGTGACGGAGCCGTCCGCGGCACGGCCGGGGACGGCGTGGCCGCTTTCCTCGGGGTGCCGTACGCAGCCGCGCCATTCGGCGGCCGCCGGCTGCGGCCGCCGCAGCCGGTGGCCCCCTGGGCGGGCGTGCGGGACGCCACCACCTACGGGGCGACCGTCCCCAAAGGCGACTACCCGCCGCAATACCAGCGGCTGTTTCCCGAGGTGGTGATCCCGGGCGAGGAATGCCTGAACCTCAACGTGTGGGCGCCGGACCCGGTCGGCGAGGGTCTCCCGGTCCTGGTCTGGATCCACGGCGGATCGTTCATGAACGGCTCCGGGTCGGTCGGCGAGTACGACGGATCGGCGTTCGCCCGTGACGGCGTTGTATGCGTCACGATCAACTACCGGCTGGCCGCCGAGGGCTTCTTGTTCACCGGGGAAGACGACACCCGCCCCGGGGACGCCAACCTCGGGCTCCTGGACCAGCTGGCCGCGCTGGACTGGATGCAGGTGAACATCGCGGCGTTCGGCGGCGACCCGGCCCGGGTCACGGTGGCCGGTGAGTCAGCCGGGGCCATGAGTGTCACCACGCTGCTGTCGATGCCGCGCTCGGCGGGCCTGTTCGCGCAGGCCATCGCCGAGAGCGGCGCCGGGGCGCACACGCTGACCGCCGACGAGGGCCGCATGGTGGCCGGGTACCTGGCCGCCGAGCTCGGGGTGCCGGCCGAGCGGGAAGCGATCAAGGCCGTACCGCTGGACAAGCTGGTGCAAGCCGCCTCGGACCTGGTGGTCGAGGTGCAGACCGCTCCTGACCCGGCCCGGTGGGGCCAGCTGGCCCTCAGCCTGCTGCCGTTCGCGCCGACCGTGGACGGCACCGTGCTGCCCGCTGCCCCGCTGGCATCGATCGCGGCTGGTCAGGGCCACGACGTGCCCCTGCTGATCGGGTCGAACCGAGACGAGGCCCGGCTGTTTCTGGTCGCCGCGAACACGATCGGTCTCGTCGATGAGGCCATGCTCGGCGCGGTCGCGGCCGGATACGGGCTGTCCGGCGACGGGCTGGCCGTCTACCGGTCCGCCCGGCCCGGTGCGAGCCGCGGCGACCTGCTGGCCGCGGTGATCAGCGACTGGTTCTTCCGGGTGCCCGGCATCCGGGTCGCCGAGGCCCGGGCCGGCGCTGGCCGGACCTGGATGTACCGCTTCGACCATCCAGACCCGGAGGGCAACCATCAGCTGGGCGCCTGCCACGGGGTGGAGATCCCGTTCGTGTTCGGCACCTCGGGCCGTCCCGAGGTCGAACCCCGGCTCGGCCCCGCGCCCAGCGCGGCCGTGACCGGCCGCGCCCACCGGATCTGGGTCGACTTCATCACCGGCGGCGACCCCGGCTGGGCCCCGTATGACCCGGCCACCCGGACCACCGGACTCATCACCGACGTGGTCACCGCAGCCGATGACCCGGCCGGCGCCGAGCGGGCCACCTGGAACGGCATCCGCTGACTTGGGGAGTCATCGCCGGAACGTCAGACCAGGAGGGAAAGCCGCACCTGGCGGACGTGATTGTCCAGGTTCAGGTCGACCAGGGCCACCGACTGCCAGGTGCCCAGGGCCAGCCGACCGCCCACCACCGGGATCGTCGCGTAGGGCGGCAGGAACGCCGGCAGTACGTGGGACCGGCCGTGGCCGCGCGAGCCGTGCGCGTGCCGCCAGCGATCGTCGGCGGGCAGCACCTCAGCCAGCACCGCCAGCAGGTCGCGGTCGCTGGACGCCCCCAGCTCCATCACTGCCAGGCCGGCCGTGGCGTGCGGCACGAACACGTTGAGCAGCCCGTCGCTGCCGTCCCCGCCCGGGCTGGAGGTGGCGCCGGCGACCGCGTGGGCGACAAACCGCTCGCACTCGCCGGTGAGGTCGAACACGCCTTCGCGGCTGCCCGTTCGGACCTCGATAATCTCAGTTTCCATAGACGTGACACTCTAAGCGCATGGCCACCAGCGAGCAGACCGGCTCCCCGCCCGGCTCCCGGGCCGGCCCTGAGCCCGGCTCTCCGCCTGGTGCCGGGGCTGGTTCCCCGGCCGTTCCGGCGCCCAGTGTTCCGGCCGCGCCGGCCCCCACCGCTCCGGCCCCCACCGCTCCGGCCGCCCCGGCTCCCAGCGTTCCGCGGCGGCTGCGCAAGGGCAGGCGCAGTGTGGACCCGCCAGGGCCGAGCCGGGTGGCCGAGGAAACCGTCGCCCGCATCGAGAAAGCCATGGGCAGCCTGGGCACCGCGGCCATCGCGTCGATGGACAAGCGGCTGCCGTGGTTTCGCGCCATGTCGGCCGAAAACCGGTCCTGGCTCGGCCTGGTCGCCCAGGCCGGGATCGCCGCGTTCGTGGACTGGGTGCGCCATCCCGAACGGACCCGCCCCGCAGTGGCGGGCGAGGTGTTCGGCACGGCCCCGCGCGAACTGGCCCGCGCGGTCAGCCTGCAGCAGGCGGTGGAGATGGTGCGGGTCATCATCGACGTGGTCGAAGCCCGGGTCGACGAGCTGGCGGCGCCCGGCGGCGAGCCG
>DASWVA010000097.1:0-3852 GCA_036401415.1 Streptosporangiaceae bacterium | reverse complement strand
GCGCGCATCGCCGAGCGGCTCGCCCAGAGCGGGCCGACCGTGAGCCAGACCGTGGCCAGGATGGAGCGGGACGGGCTGCTGCACGTGGCCGGGGACCGTCAGCTGTCGCTCAGCGAGCACGGCCGGACGCTGGCCACCCGGGTCATGCGCAAGCACCGGCTGGCCGAGTGCCTGCTGGTGAGCGTCATCGAGCTGCCCTGGGAAGAGGTCCATATCGAGGCCTGCCGGTGGGAGCACGTCATCTCCGAAAGCGTCGAGCGCCGCCTGTTCGAAATGCTCGGCCATCCGGTCCGCTGCCCGCACGGCAATGTCATTCCCGGCCTTGATGAGCTGGGTATTTCACCCGAGGCCAAGGAGCTGGCCAATTGCGGCGCCGGCGGCGACGAGGCGATGACCAGCGCCGCGTCCCGGGAGCCGGCGCCCGTGATCATCCAGCGGATCAGCGAACAGATCCAAAGTGATCTCGCCCTGATGCTTAAACTCAAGCGCACCGGGATACAACCCGGACGAGAGGTAATGCTGGCGGCCAGCGACGATGGTGTGCGAGTGAGGTGTGACGACAGCGCCGATGGAGCCGAGGCTGAGCTGCCCCGTGAGATCGCCGCGCACGTGTTTGTGTCCCGGACGTAACCGCGGTCCCCGTGCGCTCACCGGCGCACGCCCGGGTGAGGCCGTGCGGGCGGGCCGCCGGGCGGCGGCATGAAATCCTGGCCGGACGCGGGTGAGGCCTTCCTGCCTGCTGCGATGCTCCTCGACCAGGCCGAGATGGCGGTCATCGTCACCGACCGGCGCTCCAACCTCCTCTACGTCAACGCCTACGCCCTGGGCCTGCTGGACGTGCCCGGCGACGCCGGCCCGCTCCTGGGCCGGTCCGTGCTCAGCCTCGGCTTGGCCGGCGAGCAGGACAAGGTGTCCGAGCTGGCCGCCAGCGTGCTGCGCGGGCGGGCCTGGGAGGGGACGTTCGTCAGCCAGAGCCGGGACGGCGCCGGCCGGCTGATCCAGGCCTACGCGGTGCCGCTGCGGCACCCTTCGGGCGCGATCGACGGTATCTGCGTGTTCGCCCGCAAGGCCGCCCGGGGCCCGCTGGCCGAGCGGAACCGGATCGGGCTCCTGGAGCGCATCGGCGAGAAGCTGGGCGGCTCGCTCGAGCTGGATGCCACCCTCCGGCACGTCACCGAGATGCTGGTCCCGCAGTTCGCCGACCACTGCTTCATCGACCTGTTCCAGGGCGACAAGCTGATCCGCCGCGTGCAGACCAACGCGCACGGCTGGGCCCCGCCACCGGGCGCCTGGACTCCCGTCGGGCAGCCGGTCAGCTATCCGGACGGTCACTTCTGCCAGCAGGCCATGGCCCACGGCGAGATCGTGGTCGTGGCCGACCTGACCGAGGACGACTACCCGGCGCCCACCGCGGACAGCATGCGGACCAGCCGCGAGGTTGACATGATCTCGGTCGTCGCGCTGCCGCTGTGCGCCCGGGGCGAGCTGCTGGGCGTGATGAGCCTGGCCCTGTCCGGGCTGACCGACCGGAACGGCCGCCACTACGGCGCCGACGACCGCGACCTGTTCGGGGCCATCGCCAGCCGGATCGCGATCGCGATCGACAACGCGATGCTGTTCGAGGCCGAGCGGCAGACCGCGCTGGCCTTCCAGAAGAGCCTGCTGCCGCAGGAGGTGCCCCGGCTGGACGGGCTGGAGGTGGCCTGCCGCTACGTGCCGGCTGAGCCGCTGGAGACGCACGGCCAGGGCATCCAGACTCAGGTCGGCGGGGACTGGTACGACGTGATTCCGCTGGCCGCCGGGCGGGTGGGCATCGTCATCGGCGACGTCGAAGGCCGCGGCGCCCGGGCCGCGGCCGTGATGGGGCAGCTCCGCGCCGCGCTGCGGGCCTTCGCCCAGGACGAGAAGGCCCCGGCCGACATCCTCCGCAAGCTCGACGAGTGGTGCCGCACGATGACCCCCGCCAGCACGGACGCGACGTCACCCGACCCGCCCACAGTGAGCTGCAGCTACTTCGTGTACGACCCGTGGTCGCGCGAGCTGTCGTTCGCCAACGCCGGCCACGACGCGCCGCTGCTGGTGACCGACGGCGAGGCCGCCCAGCTGGAGGTGGGCGACAAGGGCGTGCTGCTCGGGGTCCGCGGCCAGGGCATCCGCGGGCTGCCCACCTACAAGGAGGAGAGCCTGACCCTGCCCGCGGGGGCCACGCTGGTGCTGTACACCGATGGCCTGACCGACCGGCGGGCCCGCGTCGACGGCTCCGGCCACTACACCGAGGACCAGGCGCTGGCCATGCTGTGCGAGGCCGTGAGCAAGGCGGCGGGCGGCAGCGCGGACGAGATCGCCCGGGCCGCGCAGGAGTCCGTGCCCGGCGACATCGACGATGACATGGCGATCGTCGTGGTCCGCTCGCTGCCGGGCGAGCTGGACGCCCGCGAGCGGGTGTTCCCGGCCGAGCCGGTCATGGTGTCGCAGGCCCGCCGGATCGCGCTGGAAACGTTCCGGGACTGGGGGATGGACAGCACCCAGGCCGAGCTGGCCTGCCTGCTGGTGTCCGAAGTGGTCACCAACGCCGTCCTGCACACCGCCGCGTCCGGCCCGCGCGGGGAGCCGGGCGATTTCGGCCTGGAGCCGCCGGCCCCGGTCATGACCCCGGGCCGCCCGGCGCTCAGCCCGCCGCAGGACTTTGCCATGCGGTTGCGCCGCGGCTCCGCGGCCGTCTGGGTCGAGGTGTTCGACGCGGACATGCGGCTGCCCCGCATCCGGACCGCGGAAGAAAGCGACGAGGGCGGCCGCGGGCTTTACCTGGTTGAGCAGCTCGCCTCCCGCTGGGGCTCCCGGCCGACCCGGGACGGCAAGGCCGTCTGGTTCGAGGTGCCGATCGACGGGGAGCGGAACGAGCGCCGCTAGTGCCCCACGCTGGACGCATACAGCAGCGCCACCACCAGGACGAACACCGAGATGACGGCCAGCCAGGTCCTGGACGAGACGCCCAGGCCCGCCCGCCTGCGCAGCTTCTGCCAGAAGAACGCGACGATGACCGCCAGGAACAGCAGCAGGATTACTCCGGTCACGCATCTCTCCTCAACGGCGCGATGTCCTGCGCCAGACTACGCCACCGGGCCCGTGGGCAGCCATATCCGGACCTGGGTGCCCTGCCCTGGCGCGGAAGCCAGGTCGGCGTGACCGTTGTGCGCGGCCGCGATGGCCTGCACGATCGAAAGGCCCAGCCCGCTGCCGCCGTCGCTTCTGGGCACACCGGCCGGCTGGCCGGTGCCGTCCCGGGCGCCCCGGTGGAACCGGTCGAAGGCCCGCGCCGCGTCGGCCGGGGTCATGCCCGGGCCGGAATCCGCCACTTCGATCAGGGCGCCGCCCCCGGCCGCGCTGAGCCGCAGCATCACCGGGGTGCCGGGCGCGGTGTGCTCCCGGACGTTGGCCAGCAGGTTGGCCAGCACCTGGCGGATACGTGGCTCGTCCGCCACCACGACCAGCCGGTCCGGCGCCTGGACCGAGATCGGCCGGCCGGGTTCCACCGCTCCCGCGTCGGCGGCGGCGTCGCGGATCAGCAGCGCGAGGTCGGTCTGGGTCAGGTTGAGCGAGGAGCTGCGGTCCAGCCGGGCCAGTTCCAGCAGCTCGGCCACGAGCCTGCTCATCCGCTGTGATTCCTCGTCGATCCGCCGCATCGCCGTCGCCAGCTGATCGGGGCCGAGTGCGCCCTGGCCGTACAGCTCGGCGTAGCCGCGGATGGTGGTGAGCGGCGTGCGCAGCTCGTGGGAGGCGTCCACCGCGAACTGGCGGACCTTCTGCTCCGACTGGAGCCGGGCGCTGAACGCCTGCTGGATCCGGTCGAGC
>DASWVA010000096.1:0-4853 GCA_036401415.1 Streptosporangiaceae bacterium | reverse complement strand
CCGAGCGCGAGACCGTCAACAAGAAGCTGCGCCAGACGATCGACGAGCCGACCGAGGCCCCCTGGGGCATCCGGGTTGAGCGGGTCGAGGTCAAGGACGTTTCCCTGCCGGAGGGGATGAAGCGCTCCATGTCCCGGCAGGCCGAGGCCGAGCGGGAACGGCGGGCGCGCATCATCACCGCCGACGGTGAGTACCAGGCGTCCAAGCGCCTGGCCGCCGCGGCCAACGTGATGGCCCGCGACCCCGCCGCCCTGCAGTTGCGGCTGCTGCAGACCGTGGTCGAGGTGGCCGGTGAGCGCAACAGCACCCTGGTCATGCCGGTCCCGGTCGAGCTGCTCCGGTTCTTTGACCGGATGACCCCGGGGGCCCAGCAGCCCGCTGAGGCCAGGCCGGAGGAGCCGGAGGACCTGGGAGACGCCGAGGTCGCCGAGGCCGAAGCCGAAATCTCCAAGGTCAACGTGCCCGAACTGGAGGAGGGCGCGGTCCCGCCGGTTCCCGAGGTCGAAGCGGTTCCCGATCTGGCCCAGGGGCTGCCGGCCGCCGCCGTCGAGCCGGACCTGATGCCCGTCCCGGAGCCGGAAGGCCTGCCCAGTTCGGAGGTGCCCGCCGCTCCGGCGACCGCCGCTCCGGCGAGCTTCGGCCGGGAAAGCTTCAGCCCGAGCGGGGCCAGTTCGGCCGGGATCAGTGCGGCCGGGATCAGTGCGGCCGGGGTCACCCCGGACAGCGAGGCCACGGCGACCATGCCGGTCGTGGACCCGGACGGCCCGAATGGCGAAGCCGGCGGCACGCCGGTCACGGCCGCGCGCAAGCCCCGGTCGAGCGCGCCGCGCAAGCCGCGGACTGCGGCCACGGCGCGCAGGCCCAGGACCACCGGGGAGCCCACGGCGGGCGGTCAGGCCGACCGCTAAGGTCGGTCCCATGCAGAAGTGGGAGTACGCGACCGTGCCGTTGCTCGTGCACGCGACCAAGCAGATCCTCGACAACTGGGGTGACGACGGGTGGGAGCTCGTCGCGGTGGTCCCCGGCCCGAACGCCGAGCAGCTCGTCGCCTACCTGAAGCGGCCGAAGCCATGAGTACGGCCGGGACGCCCGAGGCCGGGACGCCCGAGGCCGGGACGCCTGAGGAACGGCTGGCCGCGCTGGGCCTGACGCTGCCGGAGGTGGCCCCGCCGGGGGGTGCCTACCTGCCGGCCGTGCGGACCGGGCGGTACGTCTACACCGCGGGCCAGCTGCCGTTCGTGGACGGCAAGCTCCCGGCGACCGGCAAGGTCGGGGCCGAGGTGACCGCCGAGGACGCCTACGACCTGGCCCGGCTGTGCGCGCTCAACGCCCTGGCCGCGGCGGCGGGGGCGGCGGGTGGCCTGTCCGCGATCACCCGCATCGTCAAGGTCACCGGGTTTGTGGCCAGCGACCCCGGCTTCACCGCTCAGCCGAAGGTCATCAACGGGGCCAGTGACCTGCTCACCGCGGTCTTCGGTGACGCGGGCCGGCACGCGCGCAGCGCGGTCGGGGTCGCGGTGCTGCCGCTCGACACGCCGGTCGAGGTCGAGCTGATCGCCGAGGTGGCGAGCTCCTGAGCCCGTTTCGGGTGCCAGCGAAACTGGCCGATCGGGCCCGGGATCTGCGCGACGGGCGGCTCTCGCCCGTGCCGCCGCGGGACGCGGCCACCGTCATGCTGCTGCGGCCCGCCCCGGCCGGGCCCGAGGTGTACATGGTGCGGCGGCTGAGTTCGATGGCGTTCGCGCCCGGCGCGTTCGTTTTTCCCGGCGGCAAGGTGGACGACCGTGACACCGACGGCGGTCACGGCTGGGCCGGGCCGCCGCCGGAGCAGCAGGCCGCGGCTCTGGGCGTGCCCGCGCCTGGCGCCGCGGCACTGATCCGGGCCGCGGTGCGGGAGACGTTCGAGGAATGCGGCGTGCTGCTGGCCGGCCCGTCGCCGGGCACGATCGTGACCGAGGTGACCGGCGCTGACTGGGAAGCGGACCGCCAGGCCCTGGCGGCGGGGTCGGTTTCGCTGGCCGAACTGCTCATCCGGCGGAATCTGGTGCTGCGCGGCGACCTGCTCCGGCCGTGGTCCCGGTGGATCACCCCGGAGGCCGAGGAGCGGCGTTACGACACCCGGTTCTTCGTCGCCACCATGCCCGCCGACCAGCGGGCCGCGGGCGGTACCGGGGAGTCGGACCGGGCCGCGTGGCTGCGCCCGGCCGCGGCGGTGGCCGCGGCGGAGGCCGGCGAGCTGACCCTGCTGCCGCCGACCGCGATCACCCTGGGCGAACTGGCGGCTTTCCCGGACCTGCCCGCCGTGCTGGCGGCGGATCCGCCGACCGCCCCGCGCCGCCCGGTCGTGGTCCTGGAAGCCGACGACCGGGCCTGGCTGAGCATCCCGGACGGTACCCGATGACGGCTGGTGGTCCCGGGGCCGGTATCGACGGCTCCGGTTCGGCCCGGGCCACCTGTGTGCTGGCCCCCAATCCGTCCCCGATGACGCTCGACGGGACCAACACCTGGCTGATCGCCGCCCCGGAGTCGACGTCCGCCCTGGTGGTGGACCCGGGGCCGGACGACGAAGGTCACCTGCGCCGGGTGGTGGCGCAGGCCGCGGCGGCCGGGCGGCGGATCGCGCAGATCCTGCTGACCCACGGGCACGAGGACCATTCGGCCGGGGCGCGACGGCTGGCCGGCCTCACCGGGGCCCCCGTCCGCGCGGCGGATCCCGGGTACCGGCTGGGCGCTGAGGGCCTGGGGGACGGGGACGTCGTGCTGGTGGCCGGCTGTGAGGTGCGCGTCATCGCCACCCCGGGCCACTCCGTGGATTCGCTCAGCCTGCTGCTGCCCGAGGACGGCGCCCTGCTGACCGGGGATTCGGTACTGGGCCGGGGCACCTCGGTCATCGCGGGCGGCGACGGATCGCTGGCGGACTACCTGCGCTCCCTGGACACGATGAAGGTCCTGGCCGCGCAAGGGATGCTGCAGCTCCTGCTGCCCGGCCATGGGCCCGTGCTGCCCGATCCGGTGCCGGTGCTGGACTACTACATCGCGCACCGGGCCGAACGCCTGGAGCAGGTCCGGGCCGCACTGGCGGCGGGCGACCGGACGGCCGCGGACATCGTGACCCGGGTCTACACCGGCATCGAGCCGGGCGTGCGCCCGGCCGCCGAGCTGTCCGTCCAGGCTCAGCTGGACTATCTGGCCGGTCTCGGCTAACGGGCGCGCTTGCGCAGCCGCTCAGAGTCGACGATCAGCACCGAGCGAGCCGAGATGTGCAGCCAGCCGCGCGCCGCGAAGTCGGCCAGCGCCTTGTTGACCGTCTCCCGCGAGGCCCCGACCAGCTGCGCGAGCTCCTCCTGAGTCAGGTCGTGATGGACCTGGCGGCCCTCGTCGGTCTGCTGGCCGAACCGCTCGGCCAGGTCGAGCAGGGCCTTGGCGACCCGGCCGGGAACGTCCGTGAACACCAGGTCGGCGGTGACGTCGTTGGCCCGGCGCAGCCGCTGGACCAGCGCCCGCATCAGGTGCAGCGAGATTTCAGGCCGCTTGCGCAGCAACGGCAGCAGCGCGTCGTGCGGCAGCACGGCCAGGGTGACCTCGGTCACGGCACTGGCGCTCGAGGTGCGGGGGCGCGGGTCGAACAGTGACAGCTCGCCGAACATCTCGCCCGGGCCGATCACGCTGAGCAGGTTCTCGCGGCCGTCACCGGCGGCCCGGGTCAGCTTCATCTTGCCGTCGAGTACGACGTACAGGCTGTCTCCGCCGTCTCCTTCATCGAACAACCGCTCACCGCGGTGCAGTCTGAGCTGGCTCATCGTCTGCCGAAGTTCGCGTGTGCCGTCTTCATCAAGCGCCTCGAACAGCGGCGCCCGTCTGAGCACCTCTCCGGCGTTATCCACCGGTTCCTCCTTGCCTCTAGTGCCATTAAGTGTGGCCCATGCCCGAACCCGATGTGTGCCCGGGACCGCCGTCGTCCCACCGGGACGACACGAGAGCGCGCCACGGCGGGATTGCCGTTACTTTCCGAGGTCGGCCGATTACATTGAGTCTCTCACGGGGGACTGTCGGGAAGCACGATCGATTCCGGGGGACGGGGATGGCTGACGGGCCGAGGGCTCATTTCCGCGCGCGCAGGGTCTGGGCGGTGGGGGTGTGCGGTCTGCTGGCGACGGCCGGGCTGACCGCCGCGCCGGTGCAGCTGGCCCGGGCGGGCGGCCCGGTGCCGAGTGCCGGTCAGGTCCAGGCGGCCCAGAACCAGGTCAACCGGCGTGCGGCGGCGCTGGGCAGGCAGGACGAGCAGGTGGCCGCGGCCAACGCCCAGCTTACCGATCTGCAGAATCAGGCCGAGATCCTCACCGAGGACTACGACCGGACCATGGTCGCTGAGCAGCAGGCGCAGACGGCCTACACGACCGCGGTCCACAAGCTCGCCGCGGCGCAGGACGCGCAGCGGGCCAGCCGGCAGGCGGTGGGTGCCCTGGCCGCGAACGAGTACGAGACCCAGGGCGGGTTCGACCAGATGGCGTCGATGCTGGGTGACGCGCACGGCGTGCAGGCCTACCTCAACCAGGTGGGGCTGGGACAGGTCTTCGCCGGCCGCCGGACCGACGTCCTGGCCCGGAACAGCGCCGACAGCGTGGTCGCGGGGGTGTACCGCTCGCAGGCCAGCGCCGCGCTCAAGGAGCGCAGGGCCGCCGCGCAGCAGGCGGCCAGGCTGAAGACGGCCGTTCAGGCCGCGGTGGCCCGGCAGCTGGCCGCGGTCCAGCAGACCAGGGCCGTGGCCGGCCAGCTGTCCTCGGCGCTCGGCACGGCCCGGGCCACCGAGCAGTCGCTGGCCACGCAGCGGGCCAGGGCCCTGGCCGAAGCGG
>DASWVA010000095.1:0-7676 GCA_036401415.1 Streptosporangiaceae bacterium | reverse complement strand
GTTCGGCGCCTGGGGCAACCAGGACCACGACGACAGCGTGCGGATCATCCACGCCGCCCTGGACGCCGGGATCAACTTCGTCGACACCGCGGACGTGTACTCCCGGGGCGAGTCCGAGGAGATCGTCGGCCAGGCCCTGCGCGAGCGGCGCGACGACGTGGTCCTGGCCACCAAGGCCCACGCCAGCATGGGCGACGACCCGAACCTGGGCGGCAACTCGCGCCGCTGGATCGTCCGCGAGGTGGACAACAGCCTGCGCCGGCTCCAGACCGACTACATCGACCTGTACCAGATACACCGGCCCGATCCTTCGACCGACGTGGACGAGACGCTGTCCGCGCTGTCGGACCTGGTCCGGTCGGGGAAGGTCCGGGCCATCGGCTCGTCCACCTTCCCGGCCGAGCAGATCGTGGAAGCCCAGTGGGTCGCCGAACGCCGCGGCCACGAGCGCTTCCGCAGCGAGCAGCCGCCCTACTCGATCTTCGCCCGCGGGGCCGAGGCGGCCGTGCTGCCGACGTGCGCCCGCTACGGGATGGGCGTAATCACCTGGAGCCCGCTGGCCGGCGGCTGGCTGAGCGGCAAGTACCGCAAAGATTCCGACATTGACATGAGCAGCGGCCGGGCGCAGCGCCTCCCGCGCCGGTTCGACCCGTCGCTGCCGGGCAACGCCCGCAAGCTCGAACTGGTCGAAGAGCTGGTCAAGGTGGCCGCGGACGCGGGCACGTCGCTGACCCACCTGGCCGTCGCGTTCGTCATCGCCCACCCGGCCGTCACCGCCGCGATCATCGGGCCGCGGACCATGGACCAGCTCCAGGACCTGCTGGCCGGCGCGGACGTCACCCTGGACGACGAGACCCTGGACCGGATCGACGCGATCGTGGCCCCGGGGGTCACGCTGAACGACGCCGACGCCGGCTGGCAGTCCCCGGCCCTCACCGACCCCGTCCAGCGCCGTCGCCCGGCATCCGGCCGCGCGGCCAGCTGATTCATCCGCCGAAGGATTCGTCCCCGGCTTCCGGCCCCGGCCCGCCGTGGGCCGGGGCGGGGGCCCGAGCGTCACCACGGAAGCTGCGGGACGGGAAAAGCGTTGTCACTGTCCGGGCCCCATGCGTGGCCCCGTTCCCGTTCCTGATGGAGAGACCGTCGTGACCACCTCGCTCGCCGACGTGCGGGCCCGCCTGCCCGAGCTGACCCAGCGGGATCAGCAGCGGCTGCGCCGGCGTGCCGACCAGGCGGCGTCCCTGCCGGACGAGACGGCCCGCGAGCGGGCGTTCGGCAAGGTGCTGGCCGAGCTGGACCGGGCCGAGGCCGTGGTGGCCCGGCGCCGGGCGGCCGTACCGGTGATCAGTTATCCGCCCGAGCTGCCGATCAGCCAGCGGAAGGACGAGATCGCCGCGGCCCTGCGCGACCACCAGGTCATCGTGGTCGCGGGCGAGACCGGCTCGGGCAAGACCACCCAGCTGCCCAAGATCTGCCTGGAGCTCGGCCGGGGCATCACCGGCCAGATCGGGCACACCCAGCCCCGCCGGATCGCGGCCCGGACCGTGGCCGCCCGCATCGCCGAGGAACTCGGCACCGAGCTGGGCGGCGCGGTCGGCTACCAGGTCCGGTTCAGCGACGCCTCCAGCGACGAGACACTGGTCAAGGTGATGACGGACGGCATCCTGCTGACCGAGATGCAGCGGGACCGGCGGCTGTTGCGCTACGACACCGTGATCATCGACGAGGCGCACGAACGCAGCCTCAACATCGACTTCATCCTCGGCTACCTCAAGCAGCTGCTGCCCACCCGGCCCGACCTCAAGGTCATCATCACCTCGGCCACCATCGATCCCCAGCGCTTCAGTGCCGCCTTCGCCGAAGGCGGGCCCGGTGAGCACCCTCGCGGGGCGCCCATCGTCGAGGTGTCCGGGCGGACGTACCCGGTGCAGGTGCGCTACCGGCCGCTGACCGACCCGGACCAGCCCGGGGAAGAACCCCGCGACCAGGCTCAGGGCATCGGGGACGCGGTGGCGGAGCTGAGCCACAGCGGGCCGGGCGACATCCTGGTCTTCCTCAGCGGGGAGCGCGAGATCCGGGATACGGCGGACGCGCTGAAGGACCGTTTCGGCGAGCTGGAGATCTTGCCGCTGTACGCGCGGCTGTCGACGGCCGAGCAGTACCGGGTGTTCTCCCCGCACCGGGGCCGGCGGGTGGTGCTGGCCACGAACGTGGCCGAGACCTCGCTCACCGTCCCCGGCATCAAGTACGTGATCGACCCCGGGACGGCGCGGATCTCCCGGTACAGCTTCCGGACCAAGGTGCAGCGGCTGCCGATCGAGCCCATCTCCCAGGCGTCCGCCAACCAGCGCAAGGGCCGGTGCGGGCGGACCTCGGACGGCATCTGCATCCGGCTGTACACCGAAGCCGACTTCGAGTCCCGGCCCGAGTTCACCGACCCGGAGATCCTGCGCACCAACCTGGCCTCGGTCATCCTGCGGATGGCCGCCCTGGACCTGGGCGAGATGGCCGACTTCCCCTTCGTCGACCCGCCGGATGAGCGCAACGTCACCGACGGCGTGCGGCTGCTGGAGGAGCTGGGGGCGTACGCGCCGGCCCGGCCCCGGGACCGCGGGCGCCGGCTCAGCGACGTCGGCCGTCAGCTGGCCGACCTGCCCGTCGACCCGCGCATCGGCCGCATGATCATCGAAGCGGGCCGGAACGACTGCGTCCGAGAGATGCTGGTCATCGCCTCCGCGCTGTCCATGCAGGACGTGCGGGAACGCCCCGCCGAGGCCCGGGAGGCCGCGGACGCCCAGCACGCGCGGTTCGCCGAGCCCGGCTCGGACTTCCTGGCCTACCTGCACCTGTGGGACTACCTGCGCACCCAGCAGCGGGCGCTGTCGTCGTCGGCCTTCCGCCGGCTGTGCCACCGCGAGTACCTGCACTACCTGCGGGTCCGGGAGTGGCAGGACCTGTACGGCCAGCTGCGCCAGGCCGCCGCGGACCTCGGCCTCACCACCGGGGCCGCCCGTGGCGGTGAGCCCGATGAGCACGGCCGGCTCCCCATCCCGGCCGAGCTGGCTCAGCGGGTGCACCTGTCGCTGCTGTCCGGCCTGCTGTCCCACCTCGGGATGCGCGACGCCGACGCCAAGGCCCGCGGCAAGCGGCGGCCGCTCACCGAGTTCGCCGGCGCCCGCGGCGCCCGGTTCGCGCTGTTTCCCGACTCGTCGCTGGCCCGCAAGCCGCCGCCCTGGGTCATCGTCACCGAGCTGGTGGAAACGTCCCGGCTGTGGGGCCGGACCGCGGCCCAGATCCAGCCCGAGTGGGCCGAACCGCTGGCCGGGCACCTGGTCAAGCGGACCTACAGCGAGCCCGAGTGGGACAGCCGCCGCGGCGCGGTGATGGCTCTGGAGCGGGTCACCCTGTACGGCCTGCCCATCGTCACCGCCCGTCAGGTGGGCTACGCCCGGGTCGACCCGAAGGCCGCCCGCGAGCTGTTCATCCAGCACGCCCTGGTGGAGGGGGACTGGAGCACCGGGCACCGGTTCTTCCACCACAACCGGGAACTGCTGGACCAGGGCGAAGAACTGGAACGCCGGGCCCGGCGGCGCGGCCTGGTCGTGGACGACGAGGCGCTCTACGACTTCTATGAGCAGCGGATCCCGGCCCAGGTGACCTCGGCCCGGCACTTCGACAGCTGGTGGAAGAAGACCCGCGCGCAGACGCCGGACCTGCTGACGTTCTCCCCGGACCAGATCACCGGGCCCGGGGCGGACCGCGTCCGGCCCGCCGACTACCCGGACCGGTGGGACGGCTTCCCGCTGTCGTATGAGTTCGCGCCGGGCGATCCGCGCGACGGGGTGACCGTGGACGTGCCGCTGGCCACGCTCAACCAGGTCCAGCCGGACACCTTCGCCTGGCAGGTGCCCGGGCTCCGCCAGGAACTGGTCACCGAGCTGATCCGCACGCTGCCCAAATCGCTGCGGGTGAACTTCGTGCCCGCACCGGACGTGGCCCGCGAGGCGCTGGGACGGCTCGGGCCGGCCGACGGTGACCTGCTGGCCGCGCTGAGCCGGGAACTGACCCGGATGCGGGGCGTCCCCGTGCCGCGGGACGCCTGGGATCCGGCCCGGCTGCCGGCGCACCTGCGGCCCACGTTCCAGGTCACCGACGGCGGGAAGGTGCTGGCCGAGGGCAAGGACCTGGAAGCACTGAAACGCCAGGTCCGGCCGCAACTGCGGGCCACGCTGGCGCAGGCCGCGCCCGGCCTGGCCCGGACCGGGCTGCGCCGCTGGGACTTCGGCACGCTGCCCCGCGAGTTCACCGACGGGCAGGTCAGGGCCTACCCGGCGCTGGCCGACGCCGGGGACGCGGTGGACATCAGGCTGTTCGACACCCGGGCCGACGCGGACCGCAGCATGCGGCTCGGCACCCGGCGGCTGCTCCTGCTCCAGGTGCCGTCCGGCGCCCGGTCGATCGCCGCCAGCCTGTCCACCACGCAGAAGCTGGCCCTGAGCCGCAGCCCGTACCCGGGTGCGGTCGCCCTGCTGGACGACTGCGCGGCGGCCGCGGCCGACGAGATCATCGCCAGGGCGGGCGGCCCGGCCTGGGATGCGGACGGCTTCGCGGCCCTGGTGGCGGCGGCCCGGGCCGGCCTGAACGCGCTGACCGCACAGGTCGTCGGGGACGCGGCCCGCGTGCTGACCGGGGCTCACGAGGTCGAGGCGGTACTGGCCGCGGCGGCGGCGCACGCGGGCGAGCCGGCCTTCGCCGACATCCGGGCCCAGTTCGCCGGGCTGATCGGGCCCGGTTTCATCAGCGCGGCGGGCGCCCGCCGGCTACCGGACCTGGTCCGCTACCTGCGGGCCATCCAGCAGCGGCTGGACAAGATCGGCGACGGGGTCCGCGACGCGGAACGGATGGCCGCCGTGCACCGGGTGACCCGGGACTACCGGGAGGCCATCCAGGACCTGCCGCCCGGGCGCCGGGACGACCCGGACACCCAGGCCGTCCGCTGGATGATCGAAGAGCTGCGGGTCAGCCTGTTCGCCCAGACCCTCGGCACCCCGGGCCCGGTGTCGGAGAAACGGATCCGGACCGCGCTGAGCCAGCTGAGCGGACGCTGACGGACGCTGGCCGGACGCTGGCCGGCTGGGGGCGCCGCGGCCGCCGGGAAGGTGCGCGACCAGCCGGGCGGCCACGCCGGACCCTTCGCGCTGGTAGCGTTTTCGGTGGTATCCGGGATTCCAGGCGAGGCTGACGCTCACACATGCTCGACAGGCGATTCATCAGAAGCAATCCGGACGCGGTCAAGCAGGCCGTCCGGGACAAGGGCATCGACCTTGACGTGGACGAGCTGCTCAAGGTCGACCAGCGGGTCCGCATGCTCACCACCGAGCTGGACGACGCGCAGGGGCAGCGGAAGAGCTCGGCCAAGCAGTTCGCCCGGGCCGACGAGGCCCGCCGCGCCGAGCTCCGCGCCCAGCACGAGGAGCTGGAGAGCAGGCTGAGCCAGCTGCGCGAGGAGCTCAGCGAGGCCAGCGGGCAACTGCAGCAGCTGCTGCTGCGCGCCCCCACCATCCCGTGGGAGGGCGCCCCGGTCGGGGACGAATCGGCCAACACGACCATCCGGACCTGGGGGGAGCGGCCCGAGTTCGGCTTCACCCCCCTGGACCACGTGGAGCTGCTGGAAAAGCGCGACTGGGCCGAGTTCGCCCGGGCCCGCAAGGTGGCCGGCGAGCGTGCCTACGCGCTGAAGCGGGACGCCGTGCTGCTCGAGCGGGCCCTGCACTCCTACGCGATCGACCTGCTGGTGAACCAGGACTTCACGGTGATCTCCGTGCCTGCGCTGGTCAAGGAGGAGCCGCTGGTCGGGACCGGCCAGTTTCCCGGCCACCGGGAGGAGACCTACGCCATCCCCGCCGACGGCCTGTACCTGGCCGGGACGGCCGAAGTGGCCCTGGTCGGGCTGCACAGCGGAGAAATCCTCGACCGGAACAAGCTGCCCATCACCTACGCGGGCATCTCACCGTGCTTCCGCCGCGAGATCGGCAGCGCGGGCCGGGACGTGCGCGGCCTGCTGCGGGTGCACCAGTTCGAGAAGGTCGAGCAGTTCGTCATCTGCGCGGCCGACGACGCCGAGTCCGGGCACTGGCACGCCGAGCTGCTGGCCACCGCCGAGCGGCTGCTGCAGGGCCTGGGGCTGCACTACGAGGTGATGGAGATCGCCACCGGGGACATGGGGGCCGGCAAGTACCGGATGAACGACATCAACACCTGGTTCCCGTCGCTGCAGCACTTCCGGGAGACCCACAGCTGCTCGTCGCTGCACGACTGGCAGGCGCGCCGGGCCAACCTGCGCTACCGGGACACCGACGGCACCATCCGGTTCGCGTACACGCTGAACAACACCGCGATCGCCACCCCCCGGCTGCTGGCCGCGCTGATGGAGAACAACCAGACGGCCGACGGGGGGGTGCGCGTACCGGAGGTCCTGCGCGCCTACCTGGGTGGCCGCGAGGTGCTTTAGCGCGCCGTCACCGCCCGGGGCAAGCACGCCACGATTTGTGGCCGGGCGTCGTACGCTGCCAGGCATGGAACTCGAAGCGGGCCGGATCGCCCAGCTCGCCGGGCGTCCCGTCGCTGGGCTCACCCGGCGTGACGTGGCGCTCGGCCTGCTGTCGGTGGCTCCCGCCGACGCGCTGGCGTCGCTGCCACTGCTGCGCCGGCGGCTGGTGGCCGCGGGGAACCCGATGTCCGCCGAGTTCTGGGCGGCCACCGATCAGGTGCTGGACTCGCTCGAGGAGGGTACCGCCCGGACCGGGGATGTCCGGGCGTGGCTCGAGTCGACCGGCACCGAGCCCAGCAGCCTGATCGGACTGCACGTCTGGGATGAGCCGCCGGAGCGCAGCCGGCTCCAGGCCGAACTGCACGGCCTGCTCGTCCGGCATCTGGAGGACCAGCTGGCCGCCGGAGAGGTGGACCCGGACGGCCTGGCCACCGGCGACCCCGACGCCCAGCTGACCTGGTCCCGGATCCAGGAGCGATGGATGACCACGCCGCTGCCGGACGGCCGGGTACCAATGGACGTGCTGCTCAGCGAGGCCGATGCCGGGTTCCTGGCCGAGTGGGCGCAGGCCGACGCCGAAGCGCTGAGCACGCTGCAGGAGGTGCTGGCCGAGGTCGGGGACCGGCCGCTGCCGCCCGGTGAGCTGACCGCGGCGTGCGCGGCCGCCCGGGCCGCGATCACCGGGCCGGAGCGGGCGGGCCGGCTGCTGGCCGCCTGCGGCGGAGCGGGCGACCGGGCGCTGCCCGGTTCCGACCCCGAGCTGTGGCTCACGCTCGCCGCGGGGGTGATGGCGCCGGCCGGCGAGACCAGCGACCAGGACCTGTCCGGCGCGCTCAGCGCACTGTCCGCCCTGGAGCACGCCGACTGGCTGGGCGCGCTGGCGGCGCTGGCCCGGGGCGGGCCGGGCACCGCGGCCGGAGCCGGCGACCTGGCGCGTTATGCGCGGCAGTCCGGCGGCGGGAACTTCGACGAGACCACCGTCACCGAACTGTTCGGCTGCGTAGCCGATCTGTGGCAGGTGCTGGGCGCGACCGACCACCGGCAGCGGCTAACCCCGCTGGGCTGGTGGGGTCTGCCCGAGGCGGTCCGGAAGGTCTGGGCCCCCAGCCGCTGACTTCTGGGCGGC
>DASWVA010000094.1:0-5724 GCA_036401415.1 Streptosporangiaceae bacterium | reverse complement strand
GGCTGTGGGCCATCAGGCCGCGGGGCGGCCGGTGAACGAACGGAGCATCAGTGAGCGAACGGGAGGGGCGCGCGGCGCCGGCGGATGCCTTCGCCCGGTATCCGAGCCTGGCCGGCCGCACCGTGTTCATCACCGGCGGCGCGACCGGCATCGGGGCCGAACTGGTCGCCCAGTTCGTCAGCCAGGGCGCCCGGGTCGGTTTTGTGGATGTACAGGAACGCGCCGCCGCGGACCTGGCCCTGGAGCTCGAGGCGCTGACCGGGACCCGGCCCTGGTTCCAGGCTTGCGATGTGGCCGGCATCGGCGAGCTGACCGCGGCCATCGAGGCGTGTGCGGGGGCGCTGGGGCTGGTCGACGTGCTGGTCAGCAACGCGGCCATCGACGAGCGCCGGGGAGTCGACGACATCACCGAGCAGTTCTGGGACGAGATGCTGCGGGTCAACCTGCGGCCGTTCTTCTTCGGCGCCCAGGCCGTGGTACCCGGCATGCGCCAGCTCGGGCACGGGTCGATCATCAACCTGGGCTCCATCATCTGGCACGCGGGGTTCGCGAACGTGGCCGCTTACTCCACGGCCAAGGCCGGCATCGAGGGGCTGACCCGGGCCCTCGCCCGTGACCTGGGCCGGGATGGCATCCGCGTCAACTGCCTGATCCCCGGCTGGATCATGACCCGGCGCCAGCTGGAGCACTGGATCACGCCCGAGGCCGAGGCGGAGATCGAGCGGAACCAGTGCCTGCCGGGCCGGGTCGAGCCAGCCGACGTGGCCCGGCTCGCGCTGTGGCTGGCCGCAGACGACAGCCGGATGTGCACCAGCCAGACCTGGGTGGTGGACGGTGGCTGGATCTAACCGCTGACCTTGGTTTCGGCGATCATGCGCCGGGCGCCCTCGATGACCCGTTCCGGCCCGGTCAGCTCGATCGGCAGCACGAACGGGGTGTCCCGGCTGGAGGGGCCGAGCCGCAGCTCGATCCGGCCCGCCTCGACGATGCGGGTGCCGGCCCGGCCGGTGAACGAGAACAGGTCGGCGGGCAGGCGGAAGCGGACCTGCCCGCTGCCCCCCGGAGCCAGCGTGACCCGCTGGTAGCCGATCAGGGCGGTCACCGGCCGGGTCACCTGGGCCACCGGGTCGTGCAGGTACACCTGGACGACCTCGGTGCCGGCCCGGCTACCCACGTTCGAGATCGTGACCGAGACCTCGGCCGTGCCGTCGGTGGGCACCTCGGCCGCGGCCAGGGCCGCCTCTTCCCACTCGAACGAGGTGTAGCTGAGGCCGAACCCGAACGGGTACAGGGCGGTGGGGTCGATGGAGCTCACCTTGGTCCGGTGGGCCAGCGCCGGGCCGAGGTAGGTGGCGGGCTGCGCGCCGGCGTGCCGGGGCACGCTGACCGGCAGGCGGCCTGACGGATTCACCGCGCCGGTCAGCACCCGGGCCAGCGCGGGCCCCCCTTCCTGGCCGGGGAAGAACGCCTGCACGATCGCGGCCGCGCCGGTGAACCGGCCCAGGGCGTACGGGCGGCCGGCCAGCAGGACCACGATCACCGGGACACCGGTGCCCAGCACGGCTTCCAGCAGCTGGCCCTGAACGCCGGGCAGCCCGAGGTCGGCGGCGTCGCAGCCCTCACCCGAAGTCCCCCGCCCGAAGATCCCGGACCGGTCCCCCAGCACCACGACGCACAGATCATGCTCGCGGGCCAGCTCAGCCGCGGCCTCGATCCCGCCCGTGCCGGGGTCGTCCACCCCGCAGCCCTCGGTGTAGCTGACGGCGCTGCCCGGCAGCGCATCGCGCAGCGCGCTGAGGAAGGACGGGATCGGCACGCCGATGTCCAGGCCGGGGTAGCGCATGCCCACGTGGCGGGGGAAGGAATAGCAGCCCAGCATGGCGTGCGGGTCATCCGCTCGCGGGCCGACGACGGCGATCCGGGGGTTACCGGTGAGCGGCAGGATGCCGTCGTTGGCCAGCAGCACGACCGACTCGCTGGCCAGGTCCCGCGCCAGTGCGACCGCGGCGGGCGGGGCCAGGTCCAGGACGGGGACGGCGGGCTGCGGGTCCCAGCCCGGGTCGAGCAGGCCCAGGTCGCACTTTTGCCGGAGCACCCGGCTCAGCGCCCGGTCGATCAGGTCCTCGCCGATGTCCCCGCGCTCGGCCGCCTCGATGAGCGGCGGGCCGAAGCAGCGGACATTCGGCAGCTCGACGTCGACGCCGGCCGCCAGGGCCAGGACGGCCGCCTGCCCGGGGCCGCCGGCCACGCCGTGCAGAAGTTCCAGGAAGCTGATGCCGAAGTAGTCGGCGACGACGGTGCCGTCGAAGCCCCACTCCTCGCGGAGCACGCCGGTCAGCAGGGCCGGGTCGGCCGCGGTGGGGATGCCGTCCAGGGCGGTGTACGCGTGCATGACCGACCGCGCCCCGCCGAGCCGGACCGCCATCTCGAACGGAGGCAGCAGCCGGTCCGCGACCTGCCGGGGACTCACGGTGGCGGGCGCGAGGTTACGGCCGCCCTGGGATGCCGAATAGCCGGCGAAGTGCTTCAGCGTCGCCACCAGCCCGGTGGACTCCAGCCCGCGGACGTAGGCGGTGCCGATGGTGCCCACCAGGTACGGATCCTCCCCGATCGTCTCCTCGGTCCGGCCCCAGCGCGGATCGACGGTGACGTCCAGCACGGGAGCCAGGCCCTGGTGGACACCGGCCGATCGCATGCTCGCGCCGATCTGGGCGGCCATCCGTTCCACCAGCGGCGGGTCGAAGGTGGCGCCCCAGGCCAGCGGGACCGGGTAGATCGCGGCCTGCCAGGCGGTGAAACCGGCCAGGCACTCGTCGTGGGCGACAGCCGGGATGCCGAACCGGCTCGCGGCCATCACCTCCCGCTGCAGCTGGGCGAGCCGGGCCACGCCGTCGGCCGGGGTCAGTGGCCGGGTCCCGAACGGCCGGGTCAGCTGGCCCAGGCCATTCTTGATCAGCTCGGGCCAGCTCCCCGCTGCGCCGCCCAGATCGTCCTGGTGCGGGGCCACCACGTCCTCGCCGTTCTCGCTGTCCAGCCAGACGCTGGTCAGCTGAGCCACCTTCTCGGCCAGGGTCATCCGGGCGATCAGGTCGGCCACCCGCTCCCCGGCCGGCCTCCCCCGGTCGCGCCAGCGGGGCCGGTCCTGACCGTCGCGGCCGTCCGGGGCGGGGGCCGGCCCGGGCGCCTGGGACGCGACCTCAGTGTCCGCCAGCGAGCTACCGGGCCGATCCTGATCCACGGGCGTCTCCTTCGGTACCGTTCGCGGGCCAGGCTCCGCCGCCCGGCCGCGCTCTGCTCGGAGTACAGCCGAGCGCCACTGAGTGTGTCAACAACTTCTCGTTAAATTTTCGAACGCCGAATACCGCCAGCGGAGGGCGCGTTGGCTATCATCACGGACCATGACCGGGCCAAGCGGACCGGCCCGACCGAAAGTTTCGGGTAGTACCGGCCGGCCGGGAGTCAGTGGCGAGGTCGGCCGGTCGACTCCCGGACCACCAGCTCGGTGGTGAGCTCGACGCGGCGGCTGTTCAGCGGCCGGCCCTCGATCAGGTCGCCGAGCATCGCCGCCGCCGTGCGGCCCATCTCGGCCAGCGGCTGGCGGACCGTGGTCAGCGGCGGGGACACCCAGCGGGCCAGCGGCAGGTCGTCGAACCCGATGACGCTCAGGTCCTGCGGAATCCGCAGCCCCAGCTGCCGGGCGGCCTCGTACACCCCGAGGGCCTGCTGGTCGTTGCCGGCGAAGATCGCCGTCGGCGGCTCGGGCAGGCCGAGCAGCTCGCGGACGCGGAGGAAGCCACCTTCGTGCTGGAAGTCGCCGTGCCGGACGTACTCCGGCCGGAACGGCAGCTGAGCACGGTCCAGGGCGGTGCGGTAGCCGTCCAGCCGGGCCCGGTTGCACAGGTAATCGGGCGGCCCGGCGATGACGCCGATCCGCTCGTGCCCGAGTGAGACCAGATGCTCGGTGGCGGCCAGGCCACCGGCCCAGTTGGTCGTGCCCACGCTGGCCAGGTCGGCGTCCGGCAGGTTGGCCGGATCCACCACCACCAGCGGGATGCCCTCGCCCCGCAGCTGCCGGAGCTGGGGGGTGGTCAGTTCCGAGGTCACCAGGATGACACCTTCGGTGTCGTGGCTGGCCAGCGTGCTCGTCCAGCTGGCCGGGCGGGCACTGCCGTGCCGGACGGCGGAGACCACCGCACCGGTGGCGTGGCCGGCGCACCAGTCCTCGACCCCGCGCAGGATCTCCACCGCCCAGGGGCTGTCCAGCCCGTTGAAGATGAGATCGATGAGCCCGGAGCGGCGGCCGCGGCGGGGCATCCGGCGGGCCCCCGGCCGCTGGTAGTCGAACTCGCCCAGCAGCCGCTCCACCCGGGCCCTGGTGTCGGGAGCGACGTCCGGGCGCCCGTTCACGACCTTGGACACCGTGGGCAGCGAGACGCCTGCCTCGGCGGCGACGGCCGCCAGCGTGGCCCGGCGCCGCGGCGCACCCAACTGGGCGTCCGGTTTGTCTTCCGTGCTGGTCACGGGCGTCTCACCTCTTCCGCGGGCCCGCGGTCGCGCCGTCCGACGGCCGTTCTCCGAAAGCTTCGGACCGTTATCGTAACCCACCACTGCGGCGGGCCTCCGCAGCCCGCGGCCTTACCGCGGCCGCGGCTGAGCCGCAGCTGGAAGGTAACAGGGTGGAAACAAAGGGTTGATTCCGCAAAAGGGACTACCTAGGATAACCGGCATCGAAAGTTTCAAGAAAATGTTTCGATAACTACCGCGCGCCGGCCAGGAGGAAATGATGTCTCCGTCAACGAGGTCGAAGCTGAAGATCACCCGCCGGCGATGGCCACTGGCCGCAGCCGTAGCCGCCACCCTGCTCGCCGCCGCGTGCGGCTCGGCGGGCGGGAGCGGCAAGTCGGGCGGATCCGGGACGACGGGCGGCACGGCCGTCACCGCCTGGATCGTCACCACGGGACCAAGCCCCGCCAACACCAAGATCAACCAGGCCGTCTCGGATTTCGAGGCCCACCACCACGGTGATCACATCACCGTCGACTACATCGAGAACCAGTCCTACAAGCAGAAGATCCAGCTGGCCATGGGAGCCGGCAACCCGCCGACGATCTTCTGGACCTGGGGCGGCGGCCCGCTCCGGCAGTACATCAACGCGGGCGACGTGGAGTCACTGGGCCAGCCCAGCTACGCGTCGAGCTTCCTGCCGTCCTCCCTCGGGGCCGTGACCGTCGACAGCAAGCTGTACGGTGTGCCGATCGAGGGCACCCAGCCGGTCTACTTCTTCTATAACAAGACCGTCTTCCGCCGGGCCGGCCTGGCCAGCTTCCCGTCCACCTGGAGTGCCCTGCTGGCCGACGTGCACACGCTGAAGACCAAGGGCTACACGCCCATCTCGCTGGCCGAGGGCGACCAGTGGCCGGGCCTGATGTATCTGGAGTACCTGACCGACCGCATCGGCGGGCCGTCCGCGTTCGAGGCCATCGAGCAGGGCAAGGCCGGCGCATGGTCCAATCCCGCCGTGATCCAGGCCCTCAGCGACATCCAGGCCCTGGTCCGGGCGGGTGCCTTCCAGAGCGGATACGACTCGCTCAAGTTCAGCGGCGGCGGCTCGGACGCGCTGGTCTACAGCGGCAAGGCGGCCATGCAGCTGATGGGCGACTGGGACATCTCCTCGGTCCTGGGACTGAACAAGAACTTCGTGACCAGCGGCGACCTGGGCCTGGC
>DASWVA010000093.1:0-15271 GCA_036401415.1 Streptosporangiaceae bacterium | reverse complement strand
GGTAGTGGCCACCCCGCTGGCCGCCATCGGCCACGTGCCGGTCCGGCCCGCGGTGGGCAAGCCCGTGATCGATGCGAACAACTACTACGCCGAGCGCGACGGGCACCTCGCCGACCTGGACTCGGGTCAGGTCACCAGCAGCGAACTGCTGCAACGGCACCTGACGGGCGCCTCGGTGGTCAAGGTGTTCAACAACATCTTCTACCGGCACCTGGAGCACCTGGCCCGGCCGGCCGGGGCCCCGGACCGCACCTTCCTGCCCACCGCGGGCGACGAGGAACAAGCCCTGGCGATGGTGGCCCAGTTCCTGGACTCGATCGGCTACGGCGCGGCGGACTACGGCCCGCTGGCCGAGAGCTGGCGTCAGCAGCCCGGGCAGCCGGTCTACGGCGCGGTGTACGGGCCGATGGACGACGAGCGCGGCCGCCCCGCTGATGAGAACACGATCCGCACCGCGCTGGCCGCCGCCCGCCGGTGACCGGGCTGGCTGGGGCCCTGGACCAGATCAGCGTCAGCGAGCTGCGCCGCCGTGGCGGCCTGAAGTGGAGCTACGCGGACCCGGACGTGCTCGCCGCGTTCGTGGCTGAGATGGACTTCGGCACCGCGCCTGCCGTCGCGGAGGCGCTGCAGGCCGCGCTGGCCAGGCACGACTTCGGCTACCTGCCCCCGGCCGTGGCCACCGAGCTGGCCACGGCCGTCACGGACTGGCTGGCGCAGTTCGGCTGGGCCGTGGACCCGGCCCGGGTCCGGCCGCTGCCTGACGTGCTCAAGGGGCTGGAAGCCGCGATCGCCGTGTTCTCCCGGCCCGGCTCGCCGGTGATCCTGCCGACGCCGGCCTACATGCCGTTCCTGACCGTGCCCCCGGCCCTCGGGCGGGAGGTCATCCAGGTCCCGATGACCACCGACGGCGGCCGGCTGACCCTGGACCCGGACGGGATCGCCGCTGCTTACCGCGTCGGCGGCCACCTGCTGATCCTGTGCAACCCGGGCAACCCCGCGGGCCGCGTGTACACCCCGGACGAGCTGCGGGCCGTGACCGAGGTGGTGGACCGGCACGGCGGCCGGGTGTTCGCCGATGAGATCCACGCGCCGCTGGTGTACGCCGGGCACCGGTACGTCCCGTACGCGTCGACCTCGGCTGCGGCCGCCGGGCACACGATCACCGCCACCTCGGCCTCGAAGGGGTGGAACCTGCCCGGCCTCAAGTGCGCTGAGCTGATCTTGAGCAACGAGGCCGACGAGGCGGCCTGGGCCGCGGCCTCAGGCGGGCTGCTGTACGAGCATGGCGCCAGCACGCTGGGGGTCCGGGCCAGCATCGCCGCGTTCGCCAGCGGCCAGGGCTGGCTGGCCGAGGTGCTGGGCTACCTGGACGGCAACCGGGCCCTGCTGGCTGAGCTGCTGGCCGAGCACCTGCCCGGGGTCCGCTACCAGCCGCCGGAAGGCACCTACCTGGCCTGGCTGGACTGCCGCGACCTGGGCCTGGGCGGCAATCCGGGCGAGTTCTTCCTGAACCGGGCCAGAGTGCTGGTCAACGACGGGCCGGCCTTCGGCGTGGCCGGGAACGGCCATGTCCGCCTCAACTTCGCCACCCCGCGCCCCATCCTGGCCCAGATCGTCCGGCAGCTGGCCGCCGCCGTCGGTGACCACTGAGGCCGCTGCCACCCGGGCCTGGTAAGCGCTCCAGCCACTCCCGCACCGCAGCGATGAATTCGGCCGGGCGCCGGTTGTGCACGTAGTGACCGGCCGGGATCGTGACCAGTTCGCCGTGCGGCAGCCGGGCCACTGCGTCGGCCAGCTTCTGCGCCGGGATGTGGCTGTCCGGGCCGCCGCCCACGATCAGCGTAGGCGCGGTGATCGTGCTCAATTGCTGCCAGGCCACCTCGTCACCCTGGTTGATCTCGGTCAGCATGGCCACCACCATGTCCCAGTCGAAGCCCAGCGGGCCGTCCGGGCGTTCCGGCAGTGGCTGGTCCCGCCGGAAGGTGGGTGTCACGTCCTCAACGATCAGCCGCCCGACCAGGTCCGGCCGCGCCTCGGCGGCCAGGAACGCCACTGCACCGCCGAGTGAGTGCCCCATCAGCGTGATCTGGGCCAGCCCCAGCTCGCCGAGCAGGCCGAGCACATCGTCCCGCATCAGCGACAGCGAGTACGTGCCCGGCCGGCCGCTGTGGCCGTGCCCGCGCAGGTCCACCGCGAGCACCCTGAACCGATCCCCGAACGCCGCCGCCACTTCGTCCCAGCCGGTGCTGTCCTCGCCCAGCCCGTGCAGCAGCACCAGCGGCGGCGCGGCCAGATCCCCGCTCTCCCGGTAGGCCAGCCGGACTCCGCCCACGGTGATCTCCCGCGCCTCGCTCACGCGGGCGACCCCAGCACCGGTAGGTACCGGCTCAGGTGGCGGCGAAGAGGTGACGGCCGGTGGCCTCGGGCAGCCACTCCAGCTCCTTCTCGAAATGCACCGTGGTGCCATCGCTGCTGTTGCGCGTCAGCCGCACGTTGTCCGCGACGGCGTCGATGATCTGCAGGCCCCGGCCGTGCTCGGCGGTGGGGGAGGCCGGCCCGCCCGGCAGCGGGAACGGCTGGCCGCCGGGACCCTCGTCTGCGTCGCCGTCCGCACCGTCGCGGTGCGCGGTGTTGACCACCTCGATCACGCAGCGGCCGTTGCCGGTCATGGCCAGCACCTCGTACTCGTCGGCCGGCCCGGCATGCTGGATCGCGTTCGCGCACGCCTCACTCAGGGCCAGCGCGATGTCGGTGCGGGTGTCCGGCGTGACCCCCAGCGTTTTTAGGCAGCCGTCCAGGACCTGCCGGCTGACCGGGACGCTCGCGGTGTCGCGCGGAAGGTACAGCATCATCTTGATTTCCACGTCCGTCGCCTCCAGCGCACCGATGATCAATATGACTCATCCCCTGTGCCCGGAGGATCGTCTCCGTAACGTGAGCCGCGCCCCGTCCAGCCCGGTCGTGCCCCTCCCGCCGCCGCCTCCAAGCTGGTGTCTCAGGCGGTACCGCTGCGTGCCGGCAGTTGCTGCAGCGCCCAGGTGTTGCCGTCCGGATCGCTGAAGGTGACGAAGGAGCCCCACGACTGCACATCGATCTCGCTGGCGTCGACGCCATGCCCGACCAGCTCCCGGCGGGCCGCCCCGACATCGTCGACCACGACCTGCAGATTGCGCAGTGACCCCGGGGCCGAATCGATCAGCCCGGTGCCGATCGCGATCGAGCACGCCGACCCGGGCGGCGTCAGCTGCACGAACCGCAGCGCTTCGCTGACCCGCTGGTCGTAGTCGGCATGGAAGCCGACCTGATCGACGTAGAACGACTTGGCCCGGTCCACATCAGCGACGGGGACGAATACGAGTTCCAGTTTCCAGTCCATGCCCGCACCGTAGCGGGCCCCGCCGACATTTCCGCGCCCGTGCGTTCCGCACACTTCCGCCGCGGGTCAGCGGGCGTAGGCGTCCTCCCTGGTGGCCTGGCGCAGGACGTCCAGGACCGCTTCCTGATCCGGCGTGGTGCTCCGGCCCGCGGCGGGTGCGATGCCGTCCTGGTGGGCAATCAGCGGGATATCCGGTTCTCCCTCGGCGCTGACCCGGGCCATGGACCACCGGCCGAACACGCGCCCGGCCGGCCCGGACTGGATCACCGAGACGCTGTCGTGCCGCCCATCCTGCTCGATCGTGGCGAACAGCGCCCGGACCGGTTCCTCACGGCCCTCCAGCACCTGCGCGAACCAGTCCCCGTAAACCAGCAGGGCGCCGGTGATGTCTTGCTGCTTGTTGTTCGAGCGCGCCGTGCTGAACAGCGAGCCCAGCTCGGCCCGGCGGCCGTCCGGCCGGATCAGGTTCCGGCTTCGGTAGATCAGCCGGAACACGTCCTGAGCCTGCGCAGCATCGGTCATGTCGCGATTCTCCCCTTTGAGCGGCGCGGACTTCGCCCCGTCATGGGAACGCGCCCGCCCGGGTCCCCAGGTCTCAATTTGCGACGAACGGGGATGGGACCTGGCGAGCGAGGCTGGGCCCCTGAGCAGGTGGCAGGCCTAGGCTGATGCCTGGCCCGTACCTCACCCGCCGTCGCAGGAGTCCCATGACCGGCCTGTGCTTCATGACCGCCCGGGACCTGCGCGCGGCCCTGGGGCGCCGGGAGGTGTCGGCCCGGGAGGTGCTCCAGGCTCACCTGAACCAGATTGACCGGCTAAATCCGCAGGTCAACGCGGTGATCACCCTGGACACGGAGCGGGCCGAAGCCGCCGCCGCGGCCGCGGACGAGCTGGCCGCCTCGGGCGCGGACCTGCCCGTGCTGCACGGGCTGCCGGTGGCGCACAAGGACCTGCACGAAACCGCGGGGCTGCTCACCACGTACGGGTCGCCCGTGCGGGCCAGCTACGTGCCCGCCCACGACGCGCTGGTCATCGAGCGGATGCGCCGGGCCGGGGTGATCACGATCGGCAAGACCAACGTGCCCGAGTTCGGGGCAGGCTCGCACACATTCAACCCCCTGTTCGGCGCGACCAGAAACCCCTACGACCTGTCGAAGTCCGCGGGCGGGAGCAGCGGCGGGACCGCGGCCGCGCTGGCCTGCGGCATGCACCCCCTGGGAGACGGCAGCGACATGGGCGGCTCGCTGCGCAACCCGGCGTCGTTCAGCAATGTGGTCGGGTTCCGGCCGTCACCAGGCCGGGTTCCGGCCTGGCCCGCCCTGCTCGGCTGGGGCACGATGGGCGTCAGCGGCCCCATGGCCCGCACGGTGGCCGATGCCGCGCTGCTGCTGTCCGTCCTGGCCGGCCCGGATCCGCGGTCGCCGATCGCGCTGGAAACGCCCGGATTCCGGTTCGCCGGGCCGCTGGACGGTGCGCCGGGTGGAGACCCGCGCGGGCTGCGGGTGGCGTTCTCCCCGGATCTGGGCGGCGTGGTCCCGGTCGAGCCGGAACCGGCCGAGGCCGTGGTCAGCGCCGCCCGGGTGTTCGCCGGCCTGGGCGCCGAGGTGACCGAGGCGAGCCTGGACTTCACCGGCGCCGACGAGGTGTTCCGCACCCTGCGGGCCTGGACGTTCGAGGCCACCTTCGGCGCCCTTGAGCAGCGGTCACCGCAGCAGTTCAAGGCCACGCTGCGGGAAAACATCGCCCAGGGCCGGGCGCTGACCGGTCGCGACCTGGCCCGGGCCGAGCAACTGCACACCGAGCTGTTCCACCGGGCCCGGCGGTTCTTCACCCGCTATGACATCGCCCTGCTGCCGGTCAGCCAGGTGCTGCCGTTCGACGTGGAGCTGGAGTACCCCGCCGGGATCGCCGGGGTGCCGATGACCGACTACCTGGACTGGATGCGCTCGGCCTACCTGGTATCGGCCACCGGCTGTCCGGCCCTGAGTGTCCCGGCCGCCTTCAGTTCCGGTGGCCTGCCGATCGGCGTGCAGATTGTCGGGCCGCACCGCGCGGACTTCGCGGTGCTGGCTGCTGGCCACGCGTTCGAGCAGGCCACCGGCGTGGCCGGGCGCCGGCCGCCCGGGGTCTAGGTGATTGAGACCCCGCCGTCCACGGCCAGGGTCTGGCCGGTCACGTAGGAGGCGGCGTCGCTGGCCAGGAACACCGCCACCGCCGCGACCTCGCGGCCCTCGCCCATCCGGCCGGCCACGACCCGCGGCATCATCTGCTCCAGGTAGCCGGGCTGGTACGTCTCGGTCATCTCGGTGGCGAAGAAGCCCGGCGCGATCGCGTTGACCCGGATCCCCTTCCGGCCGGTCCACTGCTGGGCCAGGTCGCGGGTCAGCCCGATCAGGCCGGCCTTGCTGGCGCTGTAGGCCGCTTGCGGCAGCCCGGCCGTGGTGAGGCCGAGCACGCTGCTGATGTTGACGATGCTGCTGCCCGGCTGCATGACCCGGCCACAAGCCTGGGCCATCCAGTAGCTGCCGCTCAGGTTGATGTCCAGCACGCGGCGGAACTGGCCGGGCGTCTCCCGGGTCGCGGGCACGGCGGTTCCGACCCCGGCGTTGTTGATCAGGACGTCCACCCGGCCGAACCGCTGCATAGCCGCGTCCACCAGCCGCTGGCACTCTTCGGGCACGGCCACGTCGGTGCGGATCGCGATGCCGCGCCGGCCGGTGCTGTCGCACACCTCGGCCAGGGTCTGCTCCAGACGGTCAGCCCGCCGCGCGCCCAGCGCCACGTCGGTGCCCGCTTCGGCCATCGCCTGGGCGAAGGCCACCCCGAGACCGGACGAGGCGCCGGTGATGACGGCCACCTTGCCGGTCAGCGTGAACAAGTCGGTGATCATGCCGGGCAGCGTACGCCGGCCCCCCTGGCCGCCGGGCCAGCCGCTCCGGGACACGTAGTGGTGACAATCCGTCTCCTGTAGTTAGGTCTTCTTGCCTGACGCAAGCTGTGCTGGCTAGTGTCGGGCAGATGTCGGATCATCAGCTCACCGCCCGCCTGCGGATCGCCGCCGTTGCCGGCCTGGCCGCCGTCGCGGTCGCCGCCGCAGGCTGCAGTTCCAGCTCCTCACCATCGGGCGGCAGTTCCGCCCGCGCGAGTGGGAGCGCGAGCGCTTCAGACTCCGCCAAGCCGAAGGGCACCGTGAACGTCGCCTACGCGTCGTCGCTGCAGTTTCTCAACGAGAAGATCGTCTCGCCCGCCTTCACCAGGGCCCAGGGCTACACGTTCAGCGGACGCGGGGCCGCATCCGGCGATCTGGAGACGGACATCGCCGGCGGGGAAATCAGCCCGAACGTCTTTGAAAGCGTCGGCGGGGACAACATCACCCCGCTCCAGCCGAAGTACACCAAGTGGTACGTGCAGTACGCCGGGACCTCGATCGTGCTGGCCTACAACCCCAAGAGCAGGTACGCCAGCCAGTTCAAGGCCGTCGCCGACGGCTCCAGGCCGGTGTGCAGCCTGTTCAGCGGCACGCTGCGGACGCCCGGCCTGAAGCTCGGCCGGACCGACCCGAACGTCGACCCGCAGGGCCGTGACTTCATCTACATGCTGGAGCTGGCCCAGACCTACTGCAAGCTGCCGTCGGACACCGTGGCCAAGATCCTGGGCACCGCGGACTTCGGCACGGCCAGCTCCCCGCAGATCTTCGCCGAGTCCTCGCTGGACTCGACCCTGCAGTCCGGGCAGCTGGACGCGTCCAGCGCGTTCATCACCCAGGCCGTCGAGCTGCACCTGGACTACATCAAGCTTCCCGACGCGATCAGCCTGGCCAGTTTCGCCGATGCCGCGGCGTACAGTAAGGCCACTGTCAGCCTCAAGAACGGCAAGACCAAGAAGGGCAGCCCGCAGGTCATCGACATCACCTCGATCGGGACACCCACGGCCGCCGGGACCGCGTTCATCAGGTACACGCTGTCCAGCGCCGGCCTGGCCCAGTACTCCCGCGCCGGTTTCACCGTGCTCACGCCGACGGTCTTCGGCGACAAGAGCGCGGTCCCGGCCGTCATCCGCAGTGAGCTGGGTAGCTAGCCCCAGCGAGCTCAAGCCGGGCGGGAACGCGGTGCCGCGGGTCCGCTCGGCTTCAGCCGTCGTCTCGGTCGCCGGGGCGGCGGTCATCTGGATCGCGCTGCTGGGCCCGGTCATCGCGCTGCTCACGCACCTGTCCTGGTCTGCCCTGTGGTCCGCTCTGTCGGCGCCGGGAGCCTTCGGCCCGCTGCTCATCTCGGCTGAGTCCGGAGCGATCACGCTGGCCGTGCTGTTCTTCGGCTGCACGCCGCTGGCCTGGATGCTGGCCCGCGGCGCGCTGCCGCTGCCGCGGGTGTGGGAAGCCGGCGTCCTGGCCAGCCTGCTGCTGCCGCCGCTGGTCATCGGCCTGCTGCTGGTCTTCCTGGTCGGCCCGTACACGCCCATCGGCGAGCTGCTCGGCCACCTGCACCTGTCCGCCGCCAACACGTTCCTGGCCTTGTGCATCGCCGAGGTGTACGAGTCGGCGCCCTACTACGTGGTCGGCGCGCAGGCCGCGTTCGCCGGAGTGGACCCCCGGCTCGAACAGCAGGCTCAGCTGCTCGGCGACCGGCCCCGGCGGGCTTTCCGCCGGGTCACGCTCCCGCTGGCCACCCCCGGCCTCGCCATGGCGCTGTCGGTGGCGTGGGCCCGGGCCATGGGCGCGTTCGGTGCGGTGCTCATCATCGCCTACCATCCGGACGGCATACCGCTGCAGATCTACAACCAGCTGCAGGAAACGGGGCTGTCGTCGGCGCTGCCGTTCGCCCTGGTCCTGCTGGTCGTGGCGCTGCCGCTGCCGCTGGCTGCCTACACCTGGAGCGCCCGTGCTGGACGCCGACGTCGAGGTTGACCGCCGGGACTTCGCCGTGCGGGCCGCCGTCCAGGTGGCCCGCGGGGAACGGGTGGCCCTGTTCGGGCCCTCTGGCTCGGGCAAGACCACGTTGCTGGAAGTGGTCGCGGGTCTGGTCGCCCCGCGCCGCGGCCGGGTGGTGCTCGGCGGCCGGGTGCTCACCTGCACCGCCCCGCCGGTGCGGGCGGTGCCGCCCTGGCAGCGCCGGGTCGGCCTGCTCCGCCAGGATCCGGGCCTGTTCCCGCACCTGCCGGTGCGCCGGAACCTGAGCTACGCGCGGAAGGCCAGCCCTGAGGACGCCGAACTGGCCGAGGTCGCCGCCACCCTGGGCATCGCCGGGCTGCTCGAGGCCATGCCCGCCCGGCTGTCCGGTGGCCAGCAGCACCGGGTCGCGCTCGGCCGCCTGCTCCTCGCCCCGTGCGACGCCCTGCTGCTGGACGAGCCGTACACCGGGCTGGACGCCAGCCTGCGCCGTTCCCTCACCGAGCTGGTCGTCGCGCTGGTGGAGGCGCGGAACGTGCCCGCCGTGCTGGTCGCGCACGAGCTGGCCGACGCCCAGGCCTTCGCCGACCGGCTGGCCGTACTCGACCGGGGCGAGCTGCTCCAGGTCGGCGCGCCTGATGAGGTGGTGCTGCGGCCGGCCTCCCGCCGGGTCGCGGAGCTGGTCGGCTACCTCGGATTCGTCCCGCGGGGCGCGGACCGCGTGGCCGGCGTGCACCCCGAGCGGACCCTGGCCGGTGCCCACCCGGACCGCGGCCTGGTCCTGACCGGAACCGTTGTGGCCAGCCGCCCCGCCGGCGCGGGCTGGGAGGCCGACCTGCGGGTGGCGGGCACCATCATCACGTGCCGCCTGCCCAGCCGCCCCGCACCGGACGGCGGCGAGCTGGTCGTGACGGTGCTGGACCCGCCGGTGCTGGCGGCCGGCGGGCCGGCCGGGCCGGCCGGGGCCGTGACGCGTCAGGCCACGGAGGCGGGGGAGCGGTCCGCGTAGCGTCGCGCGAACTGCTGCAGCAGGACGGGCGGGTGGGTGACGTCGCTGCGCCGCGACATCGCCTTCACCTCATCGGCTTCCCCGGGCGGGAAGTAGCCGGCGTGCTTGTAGGCGTCGACCCGGGTGCACATGCCGGCCGCGTCCAGCTCGGCGTGGAACTGGGTGGCGTAGACGTTCGCGCCGACCCGGAACGCCTGTACCGGGCAGGCCGCGTTGGTGGCCAGCCGGACCGCGTGCGGCGGCAGCGTCCGGACCGCCTCCTTGTGCCCGGTGAAGGCGCGGAACGTGTCCGGCAGGGAGCTGAACAGCGCATCTGCGCGGCCCTCGCGGGTGAGCGTGACCTCCACGCAGCTCACCGGCTCGCTGTGGTGGCGGTCCAGCACCGCGCCCTCATGCCGGCCCAGCGCCCCGATCCCGTAGCAGGCGCCCAGGAACGGGAAGTCGGTGCTGACCACCTCGTGCAGCAGCCGGTGCAGGTCGGCTTCGACGCGGCGCTGGACGGCCGACTTGCGGTCCTCGGGGTCGGTGTAGTTGAACGGGCCGCCGCCCAGCATGATGCCGGACCAGTCCCGCAGGTCGATGTCGCCCAGCGGCCGCTGCTCCAGCCGGACCCGGCGCAGGCCGGCCTCGTCCAGCCCGGAGAAGGCCAGGAACGACGCGTACTCGTTGTCGGACGGCGCGTCGTCGGCACGGATGCCCAGCAGCAGGAACGGCTTCACCGGACCACCCTATTAAACGCCCGGCCGGCCGGGTGGGCCCGCGGCGCCGGCCCACGACGTGCGGCGCGGCGGGGGTCCGCGGCTAAGGTGGCAGGCATGCTCTTTCCCACCTCACTGGTCGGCAGTTACCCGCAGCCGGACTGGCTCATCGACCGCGACCGGCTTGGCCACCGGCTGCCGCCCCGGGTCCGGGCCGCCGAGCTGTGGCGGGTGGATCCCGCCCACCTGCGCCAGGCCCAGCGGGACGCCACCCTGCTCGCGGTGCGTGATGAGGAGCGGGCCGGGCTGGACATCGTCACCGATGGCGAGCAGGTCCGGGAGAGCTACTCCAACCGGTTCGCGACCGCCCTGGACGGCGTGGACCTGGACCATCCCGGCACGCTGCTGGGCCGGACCGGCATCCCCAACCTGGTGCCCCGGATCACCGGGCCGATCCGGCGCCGGCACCCGGTCGAGGTGGACGACGTGGCCTTCCTGCGGGCGAACACCGACCGGACCGTGAAGATGACGGTGCCGGGGCCGTTCACCATGGCCCAGCAGGCCGAGAACGACTACTACACCAGCGCCGAGGACCTGGCCCTGGCTTACGCCGAGGTGGTCAACGCCGAGGTCGCGGACCTGTTCGCGGCGGGCGCGGACATCGTCCAGCTGGACGAGCCGTACCTGCAGTCTAAGCCCGATGAGGCCCGCAGGTACGGGGTCAGGGTCATCAACCGGGCGCTGGACGGCATCACCGGCACCACCGCGGTCCACCTGTGCTTCGGCTACGCCGCGATCGTGGCCGACCGGCCTGAGGGTTACTCGTTCCTGCCTGAGCTGGCCGCCTGCGACTGCGACCAGATCTCGGTCGAGACCGCCCAGGCCAACCTGGACACCAAGGTGCTCGCCGCCCTGGACGGCAAGACGATCATCCTGGGTGTGCTCAACCTGGGCGATGAGACCGTCGAAACCCGGGACGTGGTGGCGGCCCGGGTCCGCCGGGCGCTGGAACACGTGCCGGCCGAGCGGCTGATCCTGGCCCCGGACTGCGGCATGAAGTACCTGCCCCGCGACTCGGCCTACGGCAAGCTGAAGTCGATGACCGCGGCCGCCGCCGAGTTGCGCGCCGAGGCCTGACCGGCCCGGTCAGGCCAGTATCGCCACGAACCGCCAGTCGAGCACCTGTTCCGCGCCCGGGGCCGCCGAGGAGAACACCCGCGAGCGGAGCCCGGCCACGGCGCCGCCCGGGCGCGGGGCCAGGCTCTCGACCTCGATCGTGCTGTGCAGCGTGTCCCCCTCGCGGACCGGGGCCAGGTGGTCACAGGAGTGCCAGCCCGCCACGGTGACCAGGCTGGGCAGGGCGCGGGCGGCCTGGGTCAGGGCCAGCCCGATCGTGTGGCCGCCGTAGACCAGCCGGGAGCCGCCGGCCGCCGCCGCGTCGTGGTGGACCTGAGCCACGTTGAGCGTGAGCCGGGCCAGCTCGGGGGCGCTGGACACCACATCCCCGCCCGCCACCTCGATCACGTCGCCGGGCGCCAGGGCCGGAGCGCCCGGCCCGGAGCCCGCGAACGCCTCCAGATTCCAGCTTCCGGTCAGCCCGGCCAGGTCAGCTTCCCGCGCCTCCGCGCCGGCCCGGCCCACATCGTCGTCATGTCCGGTCGAACCCGCCGGATCCCGGAGCGGCAGCATGGCGCCGCGCCAGAAGTCCAGCACCGGGCGGTTCTGCTGATCCACGGTGGTGATCCGCAGCGCGGCCAGGCCGGTCGGGGCCCGGCCCGGCCGGGACCGGTTCTGCCGCAGGGCGGCCACCGCCGTGCTCGTCCGCAGCGTGTCGCCGATGACCGGGACGCGCCGGAACCACAGGCCCCGGTAGAACAGGTTGGCCTTGACGTTACGGGTGGCCACGGTGGACTGGCCGATGGCCACGTCCCAGACCAGGGCCGGGCTGGCCGGCCGGTCCCCGCCGGTCACCGCCCGGGCCAGCTCGCCGTCCAGGCTGAGGGCCAGCCGGTTGCCCACGATGGCCTGGTGGGCGGCGGCCAGGCCGTCGGTCAGCGTCAGCCCCGGCGCCGGGGGGAACACCTGCCCCACCGTCAGCTCGTCGAAGAACGGTCCTTCGGCCCTCATGCCCGCTCGAACACCGCCGCCACGCCCTGGCCGCCGCCCACGCACATCGTCTCCAGTGCGTACCGGCCGCCCCGGCGGCCCAGCTCGTGCAGCATGGTGGTCATGATCCGGGCTCCGGTGGCCCCGATCGGGTGGCCGAGCGAGATTCCCGAGCCGTTCACGTTGAACCGGGAGTCGATCTCGTCCAGCTTGAGGCCCCAGCCCTGCAGGACCGACAGCACCTGGACCGCGAACGCCTCGTTCAGCTCGATCAGGTCCATGTCGTCGAAGCCCAGGCCGAGCCGCCCGAACAGCCTGGCCACGGCCGGCACCGGGCCGATGCCCATGGTCGCGGGCTCGCAGCCGACCGCGGTCCAGCCGACCAGGTAGGCCACCGGTTCCAGGCCCAGCTCATCCAGCTTGTCCTCGGACACGACCAGGCAGGCGGCGGCCGCGTCGTTCTGCTGAGCCGAATTGCCGGCGGTGACCGTACCGTCCTTCATGATCGGCCGCAGTCTGGCCAGCGTCTCGGTGGTCGAGTCGCCCCGGACGCCTTCGTCCTGGCCGAACTCCGCCGGTTCCCCGCGCCGCTGCGGCACCTGCACCGGGATCACCTCGTCGGCGAACCTGCCCTCCGCCCAGGCCGCGGCGGCCCGCTGCTGGCTGCGTACCGCGTACTCGTCGGCCGCGTCCCGGCCGATGCCGAACTGCCGGGACAGGTTCTCGGCGGTTTCGATCATGCCGCTGATCGGCCCGAACCGTCCTTCGGGCTGGGACCGCTCGCGGCCCCGGTCAAGCCGGTCGTACAGGTTCACGGTGCCGGCCCGGCTGCCCCAGCGCACCGAGGTCGAGTAGTACTCGATGTTGCTCATCGACTCGACGCCGCCCGCCACGACCACGTCGGCCGCGCCGGTCTGTACCATCATCGCGGCGGTGGCCACCGCCTGCAGGCCGCCACCGCAGCGCCGGTCGAGCTGCATCCCGGGCACGGCGATGGGCAGGTCCGCGTGCAGCGCGGCCCAGCGGCCGATGCACGGCGCCTCGGAGTTGGCGTAGGACTGGGCCAGCGCCACGTCGTCGATCCGGGCCGGGTCCACGCCGGACCGTTCGACCACGGACCGGATCACGGCCGCGGCCAGGTCCTCGGCGGGCACCGGGCGCAGCGTGCCGCCGAACCGGCCGACCGCGGTCCGCAGGGGGCTGACGATCGCGGCCCGGGTCATCGCGGTGCTCCGTTCATCAGATGCTCCTCCAGCTCCGCGGCCAGCGTGGCGCGGTGTTCGGGGTGGGCGACGGCGAGCATTCGCTCACCCCGAACGGTAACCGGCGCCCCGCAGGTCATCATTACCGTCCCTGGAATCTCGGCGGTCGCCGCTCGCGGAGCGCAGCCACCCCCTCCGCGAAGTCCGCCGAGCCGAACATCGCCACCTGCGTCTGTTCCTCCAGGTCCAGCGTCGCCTCGCGTCCCATCGGGTAGCGGCCGATCGCCGCCTTGATCGCGGCCAGAGCCAGGGGCGGACCGGCGGCCAGCTTCCGCGCGTCCTCCCGCGCCGCCGCCATTGCCTGACCGGGGTCGGTGACCACGTCGATCAGGCCCATGGCCAGTGCGTCGGGTGCTTTGACCTGCTCAGCGAGCATCAGGAACTGCTTGGCCCGAGCCGGCCCCACCCGGGCGGGCAGTGTGGCCAGCACCCCCATGTCGCCCGCCAGCCCGATGCGGCTGAACGCCGCGCCGAATGCCGCGTCCGCCGCCGCCACGATCCGGTCGCAGGCCAGCGCGAGCGACAGCCCCGCGCCGAACGCCGGGCCCTCCACCGCCGCCACCACCGGCTTGGTCCCGGCCCACAACGTCCGGACCACCCGCTGGGTCAGCTCCGCCCGCTCGGCCGCCTCCCCGCGCGACAGCCCGCTCATGATCGAGATGTCCCCGCCCGCGCAGAACGCCCCGCCCGCCCCGGTCAGCACGAGCACGCGGATCCGCGCGTCGGCCATGGCCGCTTCGATGGCGCTGATCAGCTCCGCCCGCAGCGGGATGTCGAGGGCGTTGCGCACCTCCGGCCGGTTCAAGGTGATGACCCGGATGCTGTCTTCGTCCCGCGTCAGGACGACCGGCTGCTCACCCGGCCCATCCCCGGTCAGCAACTCACTCACGCCACGCTCCCGATGCCCGGTGCTCCATGACCGGAGTATGCCCCTCGCCCCGGCCCCACGTTCAATCCGGCCACCACGCAAAATGCGTCAGCCGGCAGGGCGCGGCCCCTGCCGGCTGACACCGGGTTCGTGCGGGAAACGGGCTCGAGATCCGGATCGGGACTCAGCCCGGCCCTGAGAGCTGATTCCCTTGAGCTCAGTAGTGCTCCGGGGTGTGCTGGGCGTTGGCCACGCGGTTCTGCGCGTAGTTCAGCTCGGCGACGAGCGCGATCATGCGCTGGCCGAAGCGAGCCAGCGGACCCTGGGTGCTGTGCGTCTTGGTGTTCATCGTTGCTCCTCGGTCGGTCCCGGCCATCTCTTGGCCGGTAACTTCAGTTTCGTCGTAAGACCCTCCTCAGCGCATCGGACGAAATCCATAGTTCCTGGCGCAAGGGAGTCTTAGGCGGGTCAGGCCCGGCTTAGACGGCCAGGGACGGCGGCGGCGACGGAGCCGGGCCGGGGACGGTGAGCAGGGTGAGACCAGCCAGGCAGGCCAGGACGGCACCAGCGCCGCAGGCGGCGGCGAACACGTAGCCCCAGCGCGCGCCCCCGGTGTCGACAAGCTGGCCAGCGACGGCTGAGCCCAGTGCGGTGCCCGCGGAGATGGCGGAAGTGAGCCAGGCCATGCCCTCGGTGAGCCGTCCGGGGGCGGCCTGCTGTTCGATGAGGCTGAACCCGGTGATGAGCATGGGTGAGAGCACCAGCCCGGAGATGATCATGACCGCGGCCAGCGAGGCCAGCCCGGGCATCGCCCAGAACGTGGCCGTCCCGACCGCCGCCGCGGCCACGGCCAGGGCAAACCGGCGCCGCAACGGGGCGCGCCAGGCTTTCGATCCGTACCACAGCCCGCCGAACGCGCTGCCCAGGGCGTATCCGCCGAGGATGAGACCGGCCAGGGGCTTGTGCCCGTGATCCGCGGCGAAGTCCACCGTGGCCAGGTCGATCGCGCCGAGCATCGCCCCGAAGAAACCGAGCACCGGCATCAGCGTGATCAGGCCCCGGGCGGC
>DASWVA010000092.1:0-5544 GCA_036401415.1 Streptosporangiaceae bacterium | reverse complement strand
GGACACCTATGACCGGCGGCCGTACGCGTCCGGGCTGGCCCTTCACCTGGCCGCGATCCGCGAGACGGCCGAACAACGGGTCGAGGAGTACGACATCCGGACCCAGTCCATCAGCACGCCGGTGGGCACGCTGTCCGGTGGGAACCAGCAAAAGGTCATCCTGGCCCGGGAGGTGGGCCGGGAGGTTTCGCTGCTGCTGGCCAGCCAGCCCACCCGCGGCCTTGACGTCGGGTCGATCGAGTTCGTGCACAAGCGGATCATCGAGGAACGGGACCGGGGCGCGGCGGTCATCCTGGTCTCGTCCGAGCTGGACGAGATCTACGCCCTCTCCGACCGGATCGCGGTCATGTACGAGGGCCGGTTCACCGGGTTCCGGCCGCCGGACGTCCCGGTCGGGGAACTGGGCCTGCTGATGGCGGGCATCGATGGCCCGGAGGCGGACCCGGACACGGGCGGGCGGCCCGGGATCGCCGCGGAACCGCCGGAGGCGGAGGCCCAGTGAGTGAGCCACCGCCGGCGCCGGCCGCGCCGCCGGAATCGACCCCGGCCGAGCCGCAAGCGCGGCCTAAGGGCTCGTTCGCCCGGGCCGTGCTGGACGCCGTCATCGAGGGCAACTCGGTGGTCGTCACGATCCTGGCCATCATCACCGCGATGGTGCTGGGCGGCCTGCTGATCGCGTTCACCAACAGCACCGTGCTGGAGGCCTGGGGCCGGTTCTTCGCCGACCCGGGTCACGCCATCGCCCAGGCCTGGGGCACCGCCTCCGGCGCCTACGTGGCCATCTTCGAAGGCTCGATCTTCAACCCGCACACCGTGGCGTCCCTGTTCCACCAGAAGTCGATGTCGGTCGCGCTGAAGGACGGCACGGTCAGCGCGGTGTTCGACCCGCTGTCGGAGACCGCGGTCAGCGCTACGCCGCTGATCCTGGCCGGGCTGTCGGTGGCCATCGCATTCCGGGCCGGCCTGTTCAACATCGGCGGCCAGAGCCAGTTCATCGGCGGCGCCATCCTGGCCACCTGGCTGGGTTTCGGGGTCAGCATGCCGCCCGTGATCCACCCCATCGTCTGCGTGCTCGGCGGCTTCGCCGGCGGCGCCGTGCTGGGCTGGGCGGTCGGGTTCCTCAAGGCCCGGACCGGGGCGCACGAGGTCATCGTTACGATCATGGTCAACTACGTGATGGCCTACCTGCTGTCCTACCTGCTGAGCAAGCCCAGCCTGCTGGAGAAGGCCGGTTCCAACGGCAACCTGATCAGCCCGGACATCGCCGGCGACGCCCACCTGCCGCTGCTGTTCGGCACCCATCTGCGCATCAACGCCGGCTTCCTGGTCGCGCTGGCCTGCGCGGCGGGCGTGTGGTGGCTGATGAGCCGGAGCACGCTGGGATTTGAGTTCCGCACCGTGGGCGCCAACCCGAACGCGGCCCGCAGCGCGGGCATGAGCGTGACGCGGTCCTGGATCCTGGTCATGCTGATCGCGGGCGGGCTGGCGGGGCTGGCGGGCTCGTCGGTCATCCAGGGCACCGACTTCAGCCTGAACTTCCAGAGCTACGGCACCTACGGGATCGACGCGATCACCGTGGCCCTGCTGGGCCGGGCCCGGCCGGGCGGGGTGGTGTGGGCCGCCCTGCTGTACGGGGCCCTGCACGCCGGGGCGCCGCTGATGCAGACCTCGACCGGCGTCCCGGTCGACATCGTTCAGGTCATCCAGGCCCTGATCGTCATGTTCGTCGCGGCCCCGCCGCTGGTCCGGGCGATCTTCCGGCTCCGGGAGGCCCGCGCCAGCGGCACCGGCCAGGTGCTGTCCAAGGGATGGAACTCATGACCACGCTCGCCGTCACCGGGCGGTCCCCGGTCAGCATCGGCCGCCGCTGGGCCGCGCCCGCCGCGTTCGTGGTGCTGGGCCTGATTGACCTGCTGTTCTTCGGCCACTACGCGCACCACGGTGACGCCACCCTGGCCTTTTCCCAGCCGTTCGCCAAGGTCACCGTGCCGAACCTGTCGCTGCCGGGCCGGGAGACCGCCTACGCCATGGGCGCCGCGTCCCTCGCGCTGGCCGTGGTGCGGGGGTTTGAGCTGGGCAAGGTGGTGCGGCGGGTCACCATCGGGCTGGTGCTGTTCTTCTTCGTGATCGCCCTGCTGTGCTGGGCCTACGCGGGGTCCACGAACACGTTCAACGTGATCAACCAGTTCCAGGGCACGCTGGCCGACTCGATCCCGCTGATCCTGGGCGTGCTGGCCGGCTGCCTGTGCGAGCGGTCCGGCGTGATCAACATCGCCATCGAGGGCCAGCTGCTGCTGGGCGCGTTCGCGGGCGCCATCTTCGCCAGCGCGTTCGGCGTGCTGTGGCTGGGCGTCATCGCCGGGTCGGTGGCGGGCGGGCTGGTCGGCCTGCTGCTCGGCGTGTTCGCCATCACCTACCTGGTCGACCAGATCATCCTGGGCGTGGTGCTCAACGTCTTCGTGTCCGGGCTGACCGGCTACCTGTACGACAAGGTGCTGATTCCCTACGCCAACACGCTGAACTCACCGTCGACCTACCTGCCGATCAAAATCCCGTTGCTGGGCGACATCCCGATCATCGGGCCGGTGTTCTTCGACTCCACGTTGTTCCTCTACCTCACCTACATCTTGGTGGCCGCGGTCCAGCTCGGGCTGTTCCGCACCGCCTGGGGACTGCGGGTGCGGGCGGTCGGGGAGCACCCCGCGGCCGCGGACACCGTGGGTATCAGCGTCAGGCTCACCCGCTACCGCAACGTCATCCTGGCCGGGCTGATCGCGGGCATCGGCGGGGCGTTCCTGACCATCGGGTCGGTCGGGTCGTTCGGCAAGGACATGTCGTCCGGCAAGGGGTACATCGCGCTGGCAGCGATGATCTTCGGGCGGTGGACTCCGCTGGGCGGGGTCGGCGCGGCCCTGCTGTTCGGCTTCACCTTCGAGCTGCAGTCCATCCTGTCCACGATCCAGGTCCCGATCGCGTCGTATTTCCTGCTCATGGTGCCGTACGTGGCCACGATCATCGCGGTCGCGGGCCTGGTCGGGCAGGTCCGGGCCCCGGCAGCCGACGGCCAGCCCTACGTGAAGGCGTAGAAGTCTGGTAGACCTGCTGGCGTGGACGAGGGGGATCCGTACGCGGAGGCGGCCAGGAGCGCCGCGCGGCTGGCCGAGCTGACCGGGCAGGACCGGCATGACGTGGCGGTGGTGCTCGGATCGGGGTGGGCGCCGGCCGCGGCTGCGTGCACCCGCGCGCTGGGTGCCGCCATGGCCGAACTGCCCGTGGCTGAACTGGGCGGATTCGCCCAGCCCACGGTGGCCGGGCATGTGGGCACGGTGCAGTCGCTGGTCACGCCGGACCTGCGGGTGCTGATGTTCCTGGGCCGGACCCACCTGTACGAGGGGCTGCCGGTCAGCGCGACCGTGCACGGGGTCAGGACCGCGATCGCGGCGGGCTGCCGGGTGGTGGTGCTGACCAACGCCGCGGGCGGCATCCGCGGCGGCTACCACGTCGGCCAGCCGGTGATCGTGCGTGACCACCTGAACCTGACCGGCCGCTCCCCGCTGACCGGGCCGGAGCCACCACCCGGGTACCCGGCACGGTTCGTGGACCTGACCGACGCCTACTCGCCGCGGCTGCGGCGGCTGGCCCGCGAAGCGGACCCGGCGCTGGGTGAGGGCGTCTACGCGGCCCTGCCCGGCCCGCACTATGAGACCCCGGCTGAGATCACCATGCTGCGCTCGATGGGCGCGGACCTGGTCGGGATGTCCACGGTGCTGGAGACCATCGCCGCCCGCCACCTGGACGCCGAGGTGCTGGCCCTCTCCCTGGTCACGAACCTGGCCGCCGGCCTGAGTGGCGAACCGCTCAGCCATGCCGAAGTCCTTGCGGCGGGCCGGGCCGGGGCCAGCCACATGGGCACGCTGCTGGCGGGCATCCTGCCCGGGGCGGTCCGTTCGGTCAATTGATGAACGCCGGCGGCCTTCGGCTCTCCGGGCGGCAGCCGGCGGCTCAGGCCTGCCCGAGCTGGTGGTAGGCCACGGCGACCTCGGCGGCCAGGCCGGCGTTGTCCTCGATCAGGCGCCGGTTCACCTCGACGCTGCGGCCCCCGCTCAGCTGGTCCAGCAGGGCCAGCACGGCGGGGGTGACGGCCTGGCCGGAGCGGTGCTCGCGGCTCACCTGCTCGACGGCCTCGTCGATCAGCGGGTCGATGTCGATCCCGCCCACCGGGGGCCGGGCCAGCAGCAGCCCGCCGCCGCCGTTGAGCTGCCAGTGCGCGGCGCAGATGCGGGCCATCTCGGACGAGTCGGTGACGGTGGCCGAGACCGGCGGGCCGCCGTCGGCGGTGTAGAAGCGGGGCAGGGTCGCGGTCTGCCAGCCCAGCACCGGGATCCCCAGCGTCTCCAGCAGTTCGGCGGTCGCGCCCACGTCCAGCAGTGATTTCGGTCCCGAGGAAACCACCACCGCCGTGGTCCGGGCCAGCTGCAGCAGGTCGCTGGAGATGTCGAGGGTCCCGGCGAAGCCGCGGTGCACCCCGCCGATGCCGCCGGTGCCCATGAACCGGATGCCGGCCTGCCGGCAGACCGCCATCGTGCCGCCGACGGTCAATGAGCCGATCACGCCCTGAGCCAGGCAGGCGGCCAGGTCGCGGGCCCCGACCTTGCGGGCCGACAGGCCGGCTTCGGCGAAACGCTCCAGCTCGGCCGGGCTCAGGCCGATGCGGATGGCGCCGTCCAGGATTCCGGCCGTGGCCGGGACGGCCCCGGCCGCCCGGACCCGGCGCTCGGACTCGACCGCCACGGTCAGGCCGCGGCCGCCGGAGAAGCCGTGGGAGACCAGCGTGGTCTCCAGCGCCACCACCGGCCGGTGCTGGCTGAGCGCGTCGGCGACCTCTTCGGTCACCCGGATCCACTGGGTCAAGGCATCGCTCCCATCCTGGACACGGCCCGCGCGGCGGCCCGTAGTCCCAGCTCTATCCCGCCGACCAGGTAGCCGGCGGCGAACGCGTCCCCCGCCCCGGTCGAGTCGACCGGCTCGGCCGGCGACGCCGGGTAGATCCCCGCGTCGGTGCGAACCCCGCGGGGCCCCAGCTTGACCACGGTCTGAGCCCCGGCGATCGGACCGACCAGGTCGGTCTCGGCCTCGGTGCCGAAGATCACGTCCGGCGCCAGCGTGGTGGCCAGCTCGCGGAAGCTGGCCACCCCGAAGTCGCTGACCGCGGCGGTGGACGACAGGTCGAGGCTGCGGTACGGCACCTGCCCGGCGGCTGCCATAGCCGCCCCCCGGACCGGCCAGGAGACCAGGCTGTAGGCGGGCAGGTGCAGCCAGTGGCAGCCGTCCAGCCAGCTCGGTGCCAGCATCTCCCGCCGCAGCCCGGGGCCGACGCCGCGGTCGGTCAGCATGGAGCGGGAGGTACCCGCATCCGACAGCGACACCACCACGCCGGTCCGGCCGTCCAGGGTGGGCCCCCGCAGGTCCACCCCGCGCCGGGTCAGCTCCGCGCTCACCAGCCGGGCGGCGGGGTCGCTGGCCTGCGCCGCGATCAGCCGGGCG
>DASWVA010000091.1:0-4856 GCA_036401415.1 Streptosporangiaceae bacterium | reverse complement strand
GCGTGGCCGAACGACTCGCCGCCGTCCATGCCCAGCCGCTGCATGATCTTGGCCAGGCCCGGCACCTCGCCGACCCGCTGCAGCAGGTCGGTCGCGGAGATGAGCTCGCCGGTCTCGACCGTCTGGCCGCCGTCGAACTTGGCCATCAGCGGGGCCAGGTCGGCACTGCCCAGGCGGGCCCGGAAGGTCTCCGCGATGGCCCGGCGGAGCAGGTGCGCGAGCACCCCTTCCTCCCGGCCTTCCTCGCTGACCTCGAACTCGACCTTGCCGCGGAGGGTCCCGACGATGATGGGCAGGTCGCAGACCCGCGCCACCGGCTGCTCGGCCGCGGGTGGCGTCCCCGGGCTGGTGCCCGCGCGGTGGGTGGCCCGGCCCTGCGGCCGGCGGGCCGCCGGGCTGGCCGGGGCGCTCTCCGCGAGCGCGGACCGGCGCACGGCCGAGGCGGCCGCGCTCTCGGCCGCCGCGATTGCGAACCGCGCCGACACACCGGACCGGGAATCCACCGCGGGCGACTCCCGGACCAGCCGGGTGAACCGGGCGATGACCTCGATCAGGTGCTCGGGCAGCTCGGCGCCGGGCGCGGCCCCGTCCCAGCCGACCACGGCCTCCTGCTGGACCAGGCCCAGCTCGTCCTCGAGGGTCAGCGGGTAGTGGGTGCGGATCTCGGCCCCGAACCGGTCCTTCAGCGGGGAGATGATGCGGCCGCGGTTGGTGTAGTCCTCGGGGTTGGCGCTGGCCACCAGGACCAGGTCCAGGGGGAGCCGGAGCGCGTAGCCGCGCACCCCGATGTCCCGTTCTTCCAGCACGTTGAGCAGCGCGACCTGGATCCGCTCGGCCAGGTCGGGCAGCTCGTTCAGGCAGAAGATGCCCCGGTTGGTCCGGGGAACCAGGCCGTAGTGCACGGTCTCGGGGTCGCCCAGGGTCCGGCCCTCGGCCACCTTGCCCGGGTCGATGTCGCCGATCAGGTCGCCGACGCTGGTGTCCGGGGTGGCCAGCTTCTCGCCGTAACGGTCCCGGGCGTTACGCCAGACGATCGGCAGGTCCTCGCCGAGTTCCTCGGCCAGCCGCCGGCACCGGGCGCAGACGGGCACGTAGGGATGGTCGTTGATCTCGCACCCGGCCACCGCGGGCGCCCACTCGTCGAGCAGGCCGGCCAGGGTCCGGATGAGCCGGGTCTTGCCCTGGCCGCGCTCGCCCAGCAGGATCACGTCATGACCGGCCAGCAGGGAACGCTCCAGGTGGGGGAGCACGGTGGCGTCGAAGCCGATGATGCCCGGGAACCGGTCCTGCCCGGACCGCATCCGGGTCAGCAGGTTCTGCCTGATCTCCTCCTTGACGCTCCGGTAGACGTGGCCGTCCGCGCGGAGTTCGCCCAGCGTGGCGGGGGCCGGCGGCCGTCCGTGCCGCGCGGCGGGATGACGAGGCTGGCTGTTTGGCTGCACCGTTCGACACTATGTCCATCCGCGGGCTGTTCGCGTCCGGGCCGCCCCGGCTGCGCTTCCGGCGAACACCCCGGGCGTTGACGGACGGCCCGCGCCAGGCGTCCGGTGCCGTGGCACACTGCTCTGGTGGCAACGATGTCCGGTCAGGTACAGGCCGATGATGTGGTGGCGGCGCGGGAACTGCTCCGCGACGTCATCTCGCCCACCCCGGTGCTGCGGTCCCGGGTCCTGTCCGAACTGATCGGCGGACCGGTCTTCCTCAAGTGCGAGAACCTGCAGCGGACCGGGTCGTTCAAGATCCGTGGAGCCTACCTGCGGATTGCCCGGCTGACGGACGCCGAACGGGCCCGCGGGGTGGTGGCGGCCAGCGCCGGGAACCACGCCCAGGGCGTGGCCCACGCAGCGGGCCTGCTCGAGACGAAGTCCACGGTGTTCATGCCGGAGGGCGCGCCGCTGCCCAAGATCCAGGCCACCCGCGACTACGGCGCGGACATCGTGCTGCAGGGATCGTCAGTGGAGGACGCGCTGGTCGGCGCCATAGAGTACGCCGCCGCGACCGGTAGCGTGCTGATCCACCCGTTCGAGCATCCCGACATCATCACCGGGCAGGGCACGCTCGGCTACGAGATCATCGAGCAGTGCCCGCAGGTCCGTACGGTGGTGATCCCGGTCGGCGGCGGTGGCCTGGCCGCCGGGGTCACGGTCGCGGTCAAGAGCCTCGACCCGGCCGTGCAGGTGGTCGGGGTGCAGGCGGCCGGGGTGGCCCCGTACCCGGCCTCGATGGCGGCCGGACGGCCGATCCCGGTCAAGGGCACCCCCACCATGGCCGACGGTATCGCGGTCAGCATCCCGGGTGGACTGGCGTTCGGGCTGCTGTCCGGGTACGGCGCGCGGGTGGTCACGGTGACCGAGGAGAGCCTGTCCCGCGGGTTGCTGCTGTGCCTGGAGCGGGCCAAGCAGGTGGTCGAGCCGGCCGGAGCCGCGGGCGTGGCCGCGCTGCTCGAGCACGCCGGGGAGATCGAGCCGCCCGCGGTGGTGGTGCTGTCCGGCGGGAACATCGACCCGCTGCTGCTGTCCAAGCTGCTGCGGCACGGCCTCCGGGCGGCCGGGCGTTTCCTGGCCTTCCGCTGCCGCCTCCCGGACCGGCCCGGCGCGCTGGCCATGCTGCTGAACGAGCTGGCCGCCCTCGGCGCCAACGTGCTCGACGTGTGGCACGAGCGGGTCACGCCCCGGCTTCAGGTCGGCGAGGTCGAAGTGCTGCTCCAGGTGGAGACGCGCGGGCCCGAGCACTGCGAAGAGATGATCACCGAGCTGCGCCGGGCCGGCTACACGCTGATCTTCAGCTGAACCTGCCGGGGGGCCGGCCGGATCCGGCCGGCCCCCCGGCCTGAGTCAGTTGCCGGCATACGGCACCGCGTCCAGGATCTCGACCGACGCGGACCGCCCGTTGGGCAGGGAGTAGGAGGCGGTCTCGCCCACCTTCTTGCCGTTGATCGCGCCGCCGAGCGGCGACCTGGGGGAGTACACCTCGATCGGGGCGCCGGTCTCCTCACGCGAGGCGAGCAGGAACGTGACCTCTTCGTCGTCACCGGGGAACCGGACGGTCACGGTCATCCCCGGCCCGACCACGCCCTCGGTGCGCGGCGGCTCACCGACCCGGGAGTTCTCCAGGATGGCCTGGATCTGGAGGATCCGGCCCTCGTTCTTGCCCTGCTCCTCCTTGGCCGCGTGGTAACCACCGTTCTCGCGCAGGTCGCCCTCCTCGCGGGCGGCCTCGATTCGCTTGGCGATCTCGACCCGCAGCGGTCCCGAGCGGTCATCAAGTTCGGCCTTCAGGCGGTCGTACGCCTCCTGGGTCAGCCAGGTGACGCTTCCGTCGCGAGTCTCGGTCACGGGCGCTCCTCAGCACTGCACAGTCTTGCCATGTCGTAGGGGGTCACCGGGCGGCCCCCTCAGGGATAATCTTTAAGGCTAACAAGCGTCAACGACAATGCCGTACTAGTCAAATGGTGCAGGTAGGGAATGCGGCCGGAAGGGCCGGGTGTTTTCCAGTGGTTGACGAAGTTCCGGCCTGCGGCGGGAAAAGCCCCCCGCACGGGTCCCCGCCCGGACCCCTGGAACCGGGCCAGTCATGGGCCAGCGACCATCATTGAGGGAGATCAGTTGTCCGCCGACACCGCCGGGCCGCAGCGATACGACGAGAGTGCGCGCCCGGGCACCCCGGACGACTGCGCGGGACCCGGAGAACCCGGACCGGGAGGGCCAGGCACGTTGCGGCTGATGGCCGTGCACGCCCACCCGGACGACGAGTCCAGCAAGGGGGCCGCGACCATGGCCCGCTACGTTCGTGAAGGCGTGGACGTGCTGGTCTGCACGCTGACCGGCGGCGAACGCGGCGATGTCCTGAATCCGGCCATGGACCGGCCCGAGGTGCGCGCCAATCTGCCTGAGCTCCGCCGGGAAGAAATGGCGCGGGCCCGGGAGATCCTGGGCGTCCGGCAGAGTTTCCTGGGTTTCGTCGACTCGGGCCTGCCGGAAGGCGACCCGAAACCGCCGCTGCCCGAAGGGTGCTTCGCGCTGACGCCCCTGCACGAGGCGGCCCGTCCGCTGGTCCAGGCGGTGCGCGAATTCCGGCCGCACGTGATGCTGGCCTACGACGAGTCCGGCGGCTACCCGCATCCGGACCACGTGATGGCCCACCGGGTCGCGGTGGAGGCGTTCGAGGCGGCGGCCGACCCGGACCGGTACCCGGGCACCGGTGAGCCGTGGCAGCCGCTCAAGCTGTACTACTTCGCGTCATTTCACCGGGCCAAGTACACCGCGCTGCACGAGGAACTGCTCCGCCGCGGCCTGGAATCGCCGTACGTGAAGATGTTCGCCGAGCGCGCGAAGGACCCGGACCGGTGGAACCGGCCCGAACTGGAGCTCACCACCCGGGTGCCGTGCGGCGACTTCTTCGGGATCCGCGACGAGGCGCTGCTGGCGCACGCCACCCAGATCGACCCCAAGAGCTTCTGGTTCGCCTGCCCGCTCGACGTCCAGCGCGAGGCCTGGCCGACCGAGGACTATCATCTCGCTAGGTCGCTCGTGGACACCGAGCTGCCCGAAGATGACTTGTTCGCCGGGGTCCGGGAGAGGGTGTGCCTGTGACGGTCACTGCCGCCGCGCTGGCCGGCCACGTGGTGCTGACGCGGGGTGCGGTGCTGGCCTCGGCCAAGGTGGACAACAACGACGTGACCCCGGGCGTACTGGGGTTTCTCGTGGTGGCGGGGATGGGCCTGGCCCTGTACCTGCTGCTCAAGTCGATGAGCCGGCAGCTGAAGAAGGTCCCGCCGCCCGACCCCGGGGACGGGGACGGGGAAACGGGCGGGTCGGCGCCGCTCAGCCCGCTGCAGGCCGCGGCCGCGCGCCGGC
>DASWVA010000090.1:0-4179 GCA_036401415.1 Streptosporangiaceae bacterium | reverse complement strand
GAGGGCCAGCTCCCGCCACCCCGCCGCCCCGCGCCTGGTGGCCCGGGTAACCCAGCCGGGCCAGCCGGGCCAGCTGGCCAGTCCCCGCCGCCGGCCCAGCCCGCGCGGGGTTCTCTGCGCGCGCCGGCCGTCCGGCCGGCGGTGCCTCCGGCGGCGGCCGCTGACGGTGAAGCCTGGTTCGAGCCCCGGTCACGGCGCCAGGCCGAAGCCTGGGGGAGCATCGACCCGCTCACACCCAGCCAGCCCGGCCCACCCCGGAACGGCATTGCGGACCTCGCGGTTCCCGATGCGGTGGGGGCGGCCCAGGATGGGCCGCCCTGGTCCGAGGCCGAGCCGCAGGCTGAGCCTCGCCGCCAGACCTCGCGCCGCAGCCAGCCCCGGCACGGCCGGCACCGCTGACCCCCGCCAGCCAGGCCAGGACGGGTCTGGCTGGTCTTGACCCGGCCTCGGCGTGGCGGCTGGCCTGATGTTCGCCACCCGGCACAATGAAGCACAGGAGGACATCCATGGCCCTGGTCACCCCGGTTGACACCGTGCCGGTGCATCAGCTCGGCCGGGTGCACTTCATCGGTATCGGGGGAGCCGGTATGTCCGGGATCGCGCGGGTCATGCTGGCCCGCGGCGTCCCCGTCTCCGGCAGCGATTCCGGGTCCGCCCGCGTACTGGCTGAACTGGCCGCGCTGGGGGCGGACGTGCACACCGGGCACGAGGCGGCGCACCTGGGTGAAGCCAGCACCGTGGTGGTGTCCAGCGCGATCAGGCCCAACAACCCCGAGCTGGCCGCGGCCCGTGAGCGCGGCCTGCGGGTTCTGCCCCGGGCCGCCGCGCTGGCCTCGATCATGATGGGCCGCCGGGGCACCGCGATCGCCGGGACCCACGGCAAGACCACCACCACCTCGATGCTGACCACGATCCTGCGCGAGTGCGGGGCTCAGCCCGGCTACGTGATCGGCGGCGTGCTGGCCGAGACCGGCCGCGGGGCCGAGGACGGCGCCGGGCTGGACCTGGTGGCCGAGGCCGACGAGAGCGATGGGTCGTTCCTCATGCTGTCGCCGTACGTGGCCGTGGTGACCAACGTCGAGGCCGACCACCTGGACAACTATTCCGGGCTGGACGAGATCGAGGCCGCGTTCGATGCGTTCACGCGCCGGATCGCTCCGGGCGGCGCCCTCATCGCCTGCGCCGACGACCCGGGGGCCCGCGCGCTGGCTGATGGCGCCCGGGACCGGGACCTGCGGGTCCGCGGGTACGGCGAGGCGGCGGAGGCCGACTACCGGATTTCGCGGATCATCCCGCGCGGGATGGGCAGCACGTTCGTGCTGACGGCCGCCGGCCGGGTCTCCGGCCGGTGGCAGGTCGCGGTCACAGTCGGGGTCCCCGGCCGGCACAACGTGCTCAACGCGGCCGCGGCCATCGCGGCCGCCACCGAACTCGGTATTGACGGCCCGCGGGCCGCAGCCGCGCTGGCCGCCTACCGCGGGGCGCAGCGCCGGATGGAGCCCAAGGGCGACGGGGACGGCGTGCGGGTGCTGGACAGCTACGCCCACCACCCGACCGAGGTCGCGGCCGACTTGGCCGCCGCGCGGGACCTGGCCGACGGGGGCCGGGTCATCGCGGTGTTCCAGCCGCACCTGTTCAGCCGGACCCGGATCTTCGCCACCGAACTGGGCGCGGCGCTGGGCCGGGCCGACGAGGTGGTCGTGCTCGATATCTATGCCGCCCGGGAGGACCCGGAGCCCGGGATCACCGGGCGTCTGGTGGCTGAGGCCGCCCCGGAGGGACGGGCCCGCTTTCAGCCCGGCCCGCTGGATGCGGTCCCGGCCGTGATCGCCGAGCTGGCCAAGCCGGGCGACCTGGTGCTGACCATGGGGGCTGGTGACGTGACCATTCTCGGCCCGGAGATCGTGGCGGCGCTGCGAGCCCGTAGCGGCCAGGCGCCCCGGCCGGGTACACCGGAGTCCGGCGGGTGAACACGACCCCGCGGCCGCCGCGGCCGGGCGAAGACGCCGGGCCGGTTCCGGTGACCGAGGTAACGGGTCCGCCCGGGGCCAGCCGGCCGCAGGCCTCACCGGCTTCGTCCCGCAGCCCGTGGCGGACCGCGTTCTTCGCGGTGGCCGTGGTCGGCCTGGTCATCGGGATCGGCTGGGCCCTGCTCGGGTCCAAGCTGCTGGTGGTGCGCTCGGTCGTGGTCACCGGCACCCGGCTGGTTCCCGCCGCCACGGTCCGGGCGGCGGCGGACATCCCGCTGAAGCTGCCGATGATCCGCGTCGACACCCAGGCCGCCGCGCGCCGGGTAGAGGGCATCACCCAGATCCAGTCGGCCACCGTGCGCAAGTCCTGGCCGGATCGCGTCGTCATCACCGTGCGCGAGCGGACCCCGGCTCTGGCGGTGGCGGTGCCCGCGAACACCCCCGGGACGGCGGGCTATGACCTGATCGACCCGGACGGGGTCGTGGTCCGGTCGGTCAGGGTCCGCCCGGCCGGCCTGCCGGTCTACCAGACGACCGCTGTCCCCGGCTCGCTGCGCGGCAATCCGGCCGTGGCAGCCGTGGTCACCGTGCTGCACGAGGTCCCGGGGCCGGTGGCCTCGTCCGTGGCGACGGTCACGGCCGCGAACGCCGAGGACATCACGCTGGGGTTGTCTGACGGGGTCACGATTGTCTGGGGGAACACCAGTGGGGCCAGGGAGAAGGCGGCCGAGCTCGCGGTGCTGATGCGCACCCACGCGCACTACTACGACGTCAGTGCGCCCGGGACCGCGGTGACGAAGTGATATCCGGTGCGCCCGGGATCAGCCGGTCCGGCCGGCGGCCGGGGCTCCGTGGGCCGGATCGAGCCCTCAGCATCCGCCTGCGACACGCCGCCGGCGCTTCCGCGTGGTTAGTTGACCCCGGTGACCTGCGACCCTACTGTCCCTAGCAATTGGCGGGCAGACAAAACTCTAAATCTCAACCTGAAGGTGAAACCCGTTCACACTAGCGGCGAATTCCGCTTCGCCGCCCGGGTTTCCCCCAGCCCAGCGCCATGATCGGCCGGAATTGGCGTCCGGGGACGCAGCAGAGTTATTGACGAGCGGAAAGGTACCCTCCTCGTGGCAGCACCGCAGAACTACCTGGCGGTCATCAAGGTCGTCGGAATCGGCGGCGGCGGCGTCAATGCCGTCAATCGAATGATCGAGGAGGGGCTCAAGGGCGTCGAGTTCATCGCGATCAACACGGACGCGCAAGCGCTGCTGATGAGCGATGCCGACGTCAAGCTGGACGTGGGCCGGGAACTGACCCGTGGCCTGGGGGCCGGAGCCAACCCCGACGTGGGCGCCAAGGCGACCGAGGACCACCGCGAGGAGATCGAAGAGGTGCTCAAGGGCGCCGACATGGTCTTCGTCACGGCAGGGGAGGGGGGCGGCACCGGTACCGGCGGAGCGCCGGTGGTAGCGAACGTGGCCCGTTCGCTCGGCGCGCTGACCATAGGCGTGGTGACCCGCCCGTTCGGTTTCGAAGGCAAGCGCCGGGCCGTGCAGGCGGAGACGGGGATTGAGCGTCTGCGCAGCGAGGTCGACACGCTGATCGTGATCCCGAATGACCGCCTGCTGTCCATCTCCGACCGCCACGTGAGTGTGCTCGACGCGTTCAAGGCGGCCGACCAGGTGCTCCTTTCCGGTGTTCAGGGCATCACCGACCTGATCACGACGCCCGGCCTGATCAACCTGGACTTCGCCGACGTGAAGTCGGTCATGTCCGGTGCGGGCTCGGCCTTGATGGGAATCGGGTCCTCCCGCGGCGACGACCGGGCCGTGGCTGCGGCCGAGATGGCGATCTCCAGCCCGCTGCTCGAGGCCAGCATCGACGGCGCGCACGGCGTGCTGCTGTCCATCCAGGGTGGTTCAGACCTCGGCTTGTTCGAGATCAACGAGGCCGCCCAGCTGGTGTCCAACTCGGCGGCGGTGGACGCCAACATCATCTTCGGCGCGGTCATCGACGACGCGCTCGGCGACGAGGTGCGGGTGACGGTGATCGCGGCCGGATTCGACGAGAACCGGATGGGCACTTCGGCCCCGGGCGCGGCCGGCCTCAACACCTCCACGGTCGGCGACACCGTCCCACCCGGGCGGGACAGCGCCCCGCTCCGCCCTGCTAACGGACCCGCGGGCCCGGCCAGCCCCGCGTCCGGTGCCTTCGC
>DASWVA010000089.1:0-9944 GCA_036401415.1 Streptosporangiaceae bacterium | reverse complement strand
GACTCCGACCCGGACCAGCCCCAGCCCCACCCCGACGCGGACCGGCCCGAGGCCGACGCCGATGCCGACCAGCCCACGGCCTTCCGGTACCGGCCCGATGCCGGGACCGACCAGTCCCACCCCGACGCGGACCGGCCCGAGGCCGACCGCGACCAGCCCGACGCCGGGACGGACCAGCCCGGGGACGACGCCCACCAGCCCGGGGACGACGCCAACCAGCCCGGCGCCGGCCCCCACCCCTGTCAATACCACCTTCCCGGTGACCGGCTGAGGGGCTGCCGCTCCGCCGCGGGAGATCCACCTGGTTCCGGGCCGGGCGGATTCCCGCGGCGGGACGGGAATTCACCGCCGGGCCGGGTGCCCGCGAGGCTAGGAAGCCTCGGCGGTCTGCTTGATGGCGGCCAGGGTGAGGGGAATGCCGTGGTGCGCGGCGCGGGTACGCTCGGCGATCTGGGCGTCGGCTCCGGCGCCGTAGCGGTCGTGGAAGCCGGCGATGCCCCTGGGCAGGAAGTCCCAGCTCTCGGTGAGCTCGGTGCCGCCGCCGGCCGGGGCGAAGGTGTAGGTCCAGCGGACCCAGCCGTGGTTGACCTCGAAGGCGAATACACGGCCACGGTCGGCCGCCACCACCTGGGACCGGGTCTCCCATGTCCGCTCGGGAGTCTGGTTCCGGCCGGTGAACCAGGCACCCGGACGCGGGCCCCCACCGGCGGCACTGTCGTCGTCCCACCAGCAGGCGGTGCAGATCGGGCTCCACTCCCCCATCCGGGTGACGTCGGACACCAGGTCGTAGAGCTCTTCTGGCGAGCGGGCGATCAGGATCGACTCACGGTAACTGAGCTCGGTCATGACGCTCAGTATGGCCGTCCGGGGAGATGGCCGCCCGGGATGGGGTGTCCCGGGGCGGGCTGAGCGGGTCGTGGCCGTCCGGTGACAGCCGGCCGCCACCGGGCCGTCGCGGCCAGAGCTGGGCGGCGCCGGACCGGCGCGGCCCGGACCACTTGGCGGGCACCGCCTCGACCGCGTACGCCACCGCGTACGCGGCCTGCTCGTAGTTGACCCGCCAGCCCACGAAGTCCGGCCAGGCATCGGCCGGGTCCCGGTCCAGCGGGAAGCCAACCTCTTTCATCCGCTCCACCCCTTCGAGGAACTCTTCGTAGGTCAGGCTGATGCCGGCCGCCGGGTCGGCCTCATCGGGAAGGTCGAAGTTCATGGCCTGGGCGATCCGGGTGAAGCAGCTGAAGCCGCTGCGCAGGCACAACCGGGCCGGCACGGTCGGCGCGTCCCCGGGCGACAGGGCCAGGAACAGGGCCGCCGAATCCAGCACGGCCAGCAGCGCGGTGACCCAGGAGGACTGGGGCCGCGGCGACCGGAACCGGACCAGCGGCAAGTAGGTGGTGTGACTTTCGGACACGTCTGCGGCCCACCGCGCCCACTGGGAGTACAACTCCGGCATGGTGTCGATGCTCGACACGCCCGAGCCCAGCGCGTAGTGGGTGCGGGCCAGCAGTTCCGGGCCCCAGGACGGCACCCCGGCCCGGGCGTTCAGCAGCGCGATATCGGTTTCCCGCCGGTTGAACGCCGCGTACAGGGTGGGCAGGTAGGCGATCTGCAGGGTGATGATGACCAGCCCGGTGGCGGCGGCCGCGAACACCAGCACGGCCGGGACCGAGCCCGGCGGGACATCGAAACCCAAAGTGAACAGGGACGAGCCGGCCGTGACGAAGGCGGCGGCGGCCCCGTGGGCCTCGAACGGCCATAGGAGCAGCGAGAACCCGCCGTAGGCCACGGCGAGCCAGGCCGTCAGCTGGCCGAGCAGGATCGCGGCCGCCTGCATGGCCAGGGCCCGGTCCCGGCGGACTCCGTCGTCGATGCGGCGGATCAGCATCCGGAACAGGCCGTCGACGCACCGGTCGGCGGCCCGGGTCAGTCGGCTGCCCACCGGGCGTGACACGACCAGCGCGCCGATCGCGCTGCTCCACACCACGATGACCAGGACGCCGCCGGCCACTGCGGCGATCACACGGCCCCAGAGCGGCACGGTCATGGGTTCTCCTCGTGTGATCTGCACGGCAAGGCGCGGGTACGCGGGTATGAGCCTAAGCTTTCGCGGCCTGTTCAGGTGGGGTCGTTGAGGGCCGCGCACAGGCGCGCCAGCGCGTTGCTGAACGCGTGCTCCGGCGACGAGCCGTACCCCACGACCAAAGCGGCGCGGCCGGGCCGGCCGGTGGCCCGGTACCGGGCCAGCCCCTCCACCTGCAGGCCGCGGGCGGCAGCCCGGGCTACCACGTGGTCTTCAGCCTGACCGGGCGGCAGCTCGCACAGCGCGTGCAGGCCAGCCGCGATGCCGGTCACCCGGACGCGGGGGGCCTCGCGGCGCAGCACGGCGGCGAGCCGGTCCCGGCGCCGGCGGTAGGCGAGCCGGGACCGGCGGATGTGCCGGTCGTATCCGCCTGAGGTGATGAACTCGGCCAGCGTGAGCTGGTCCAGCCGGCTACCCGGGCCGGCCGCCAGTTCCCGGGCGGCAGCCACCTCCCGGGCCAGCGCCGCGGGCAGCACCAGCCAGCCGAGCCGCAGAGCGGGCGCCAGGGTCTTGCTGGCCGACCCGGCGTAGACCACGTGCTCGGGCGCGAGCGCCTGCACCGCACCCACCGGCTGCCGGTCGTAGCGGAACTCCCCGTCGTAGTCGTCCTCGATGACCACCCCGCCACTGCCGCGGGCCCACTCCACGGCCTGCGTGCGCCGCCGCGGCGTCAGGGTGCCGCCGAGCGGGAACTGGTGAGCGGGAGTGAGCAGTACGGCATCAGCCCGGCCGACCGCGTCGAGGACCGCTCCCTGGCCGTCGACCGGCAGCATGGCCAGCCGCAGCCCGGCCGCGGTCACGGCGGCCCGGGCGCTGGGCAGGCCGTACTCCTCCAGCGCGAGGATGCGGGCGCCCCGGGCCCGGAGCACCCGGGCCAGCAGCGCGAGCCCGTCGGAGAAGCCGTCGCAGACCACGATCCGATCCGGATCGGCCCGCACCCCCCGGGCCCGGGCCAGATACACGGCCAGCGCGGCGCGCAGTTCCGGCCGGCCCTGTGGGTGGCCATAGCCGAGTGTTTCGCTGGGCGCGGCGGCCAGCGCGCGGCGGCCCGCGGCCAGCCAGGCCGACCGCGGGAAAGCGGACAGGTCAGGTGACCCTGCGCGCAGCGTGTAGCGCGGCAGCCGCGGCGGCGCCGGTCCGGCCGGGATGCCGGCCAGGCCGGGGTCGCGGGCCACGCGCTCGGCGACCCGGGTGGCGGAGCCCCGCTCAGCCGTCAGCCAGCCCTCGGCCACCAGCTGGCTGTACGCCTCGGCCACGGTGTTGCGGGCCAGGCCGAGGTCCACGGCCAGGGCCCGGGAGGACGGCAGCCGGGTGCCGGGATTCAGCCGCCCGGTTCGCACCGCCTCGCGCAGCGCGGTTTCCAGCCCGGCCCGGATGCCACGACCCACTTTGCCGCCGGGGGGCGCCCCGGTACGGCCGACCGCGTCACGGCCCAGTTCCAGGTGCAGGTCGAGGCCCGAAGTGGCCCAGTCTTTCGCCATGGCAGTGGACCATACTCTTGGGCCAGCTGGCTTCTACGGTTAAGCCATGACCGAAACCGCCACCACCACGCAAATCCCCGTCCGGCTCGATTTCGACACCCACGCGGCCGGCTTCGCCCGGGCCATGGGCCACCTGGACCGGGCCGCGACCAAGGAACTCGACCAGGCCGGCATCGACCCGAGGCTCCGGGAGCTGATCCGGGTCCGGGCCTCGCAGCTCAATGGCTGCGCCTACTGCATCGACATGCACACCAGGGACGCGCGGGCCATCGGCGAGGCCGAGCAGCGCCTGTACGCGCTGCCGGCCTGGCGGGAGACGCCCTACTTCAGCAGCCGGGAACGAGCCGCGCTGGCTTTCACCGAGTCGGTCACCCTGCTGGCGGGCGAGCATGTCCCCGCCCGCGACTACGGCGTGGTGGCGGCCGAGTTCAGCCCGGCTGAAGTGGCCGCGCTGGTCAGCCTGATCGTGGTCATCAACGCCTGGAACGCGATCGGCGTGGCCACCCACGCCTGGGAGCCCGGCTCGTACCAGCCATGAGGCGCGGCCGGGGCCTCAGGGCAGGCCCGGGTGCGCCCGGGCGGTCCCGTCCTGGCCGCCCAGCGGACCGGGAGCCACCGCGACCTCCGGCTCGTGCCGGACGGGGAAGTTGACCGAGGCGGCGATGAAGCAGCGGGCGCTGGCCACGGCGTGCAGGCGTAGCGCGGCCTCGGCCATGCTGGCGTCGCGCACCGTGACCCGGGGGCGCAGCACGACCTCGGTGAAGTGGCCGCCACCCCCGGCGGTCTCGGCCATGGTGCCGCGTGCCTCGTCGGTGTAGCCGGTCACGACCACGCCGGCGGCCGCGCAGACGTGCAGGTAGGACAGCAGGTGGCACTGGGACAGGGCCGCGGTGAGCGCAAGCTCCGGGTTCCAGCGTTCCCGGTCACCGTGAAAGGTGCGGTCCGCACTGGCGGCGATGGGCGCGAGACCGGCCGCGGCCACCTCATGGTCGCGGCCGTAGGCGCGGTAGCTGCTGGTACCAGTGCCGCGGTTGCCGGTCCAGGTCACCGTGGTCTGGTAGTGATGGTTTCGGGGCACGGGTCAGCTCTCCGGTAGGCGGTCTGCGGCCGGGTCAGTCGCGGCCGAGCCAGGTGCAGACACAGGCCTCGTTGCCCTCGGGGTCGGCCAGTACCCAGAAGGCGGGCGCCTCGGCGTCGTAGACCAGCCGGCCGCCGGCGTCCAGGGCAGTCTGGATGCGGTGCCTGGTCTCGTCGTGCGGGACCACCACGTCCAGGTGAATGCGGTTGCGCTGCGGCCGGGCCTCGTCCATCTGCTGGAACCAGAGCGCCGGCCCCTGGCCGACCGGATCGGCCAGCCCGGCACCGGGGTCGGACCCATCGCCACCTGGCTCGTCGGCGTAGCCCAGCACGGCCCGCCAGAACGGGCGGATGGCCGCGATGTCGAGCGCGTCGATCGCGATCTCCAGCACCTGGACCGTCCGCGGCGCCCCGGAGCCGATCTCAGGGTCGGTGACCAGGCCCAGGCCGCGGGCGGCGGCGGAGATGCGGTGGGCGGCGGCGATCTCCCGGGGGCCGGTCCCGCCGTGCTGACGGGACTGCAGGGTGAGCACCACACGGTCAGGCCGCAGGTCCACTGAGAGGCTGCCGCCGTCGTCGCCGGCAGCGCCAACCACGACCCGGGCCACGTCGGCGGCCTGGGTCATCGAGCCGACCAGGACCGAAGTGCGGATGACGCCGACCGCGTACCGCCAGCCATCGTCCCCGACCTGGTCGGAGATCTGCTGCCGGGTCATCCGGGAGTCAGCGTCGGGAGCCACATCCGTCATGATCGCATTCTCTCACCACCGGGCGACAGAGCTGGCAGTCAATCTGGGCGGTGAGCCCGTCACCGGGCCGGCGGGCCAGCGGGCCAGCGGCATGCTGCCACTGGCCCGCCTGCCGGGGCATGCCGCGGGCACAGGGGAAACCCGGGGCAGCCGGTGAAGCAATTCGCCAGCGAACGCGGCTAGGCGTTCACGGCGAAGTGACGGCGAAGATCAGCAGCCGTCGTAGGCCGACCAGTTGCTCTCGCCGCCCTTGGCGATTGCGTTGTTGAACACCTGGTTCTGCTCGGCGACGCTCGCGTTCCCGAAGCTGGAGGCCGAGCCGCCGTACGCCTGCCAGGTCGACGCGCTGAACTGGTAGAGACCGTAGTGGCCGCTGCCGTTCATGACCTGACTGTTGCCGCCCGACTCACGAGCGATGACGCACGACTGGAAACCGGACCCGCCGGAGTAGGTGGCCGCGGCCTGCACGGGAGCGGCCTGGGCGGGGGCAGCTTCGGCCGGAGCGTACGAGGTGACCGGGGCACTCGCCACGGCAGTGGACACCGGGGCCGGGGCCGGGGCCGCCGGGCCGAGCTGCGACGGTGCAGCAGGGATCCTGGCGGGCTTGGCCGGGATGGTCAGCTTCTGGCCAGCCGAGATTTCGTTCGCCCACCTGATCTGGCCACGGTTGGCGTAGTAGATCACCGGCCACGCCGCATCCTCGGCATAGAAGTGCTGGGCGATCGTGGAGAGCGTGTCGCCGTCCTTGACCGTGTACTTCTTCGACGCGGCGGCCGTGGCCGTCACCGCGGGCTGCTCGGCCGCGGTCTGCCGGACGGCGGACAGCAGCCGGGGCAGGTTCTCCTGCGCCTGAGCCTGGTCCGCGGCCGCGGTGTGCTCGACGCCGGCGTTCTGCACCGTCGCCGCACCCGCGGGCGCTGCCGACATGGCAAACGCCGCGGCAACGCCAAACAGCGTAGGCGCGGCGATCATCGGCAGCCGTTTTTTTGCGTGTTTACCTGGGGTGCCCAAAGGGCTCCTTCCCGTGCTGTGCGCGCCCACTTGGAAGACCCCGCAGCGTGCAAAACATCTGCACGTGCTGCTGCACGGTCCTCGGAACGCCTGACATCACGGGAGCGTAAAGCCTTAAAGTCAAAACCGCAAAAGTTTGGCAAAAGAGGTTTTAGTTGCTAGCATCCGCGAACTTTGCCCCAGGCTGGGGCGGTCCGGCCCGGTCGCCCGGGGGACAATTACCGGTTCCGTTATGCTGGCTCCAGCCACGCCGCTCAGCCGAAAGTTAGCAGCTCAGCGCAGTCGCGCGCACCCGTTTACCGAAGTTCCCGAACGCGATGTTCGCCGGGATTGCCCGCATAGTTACGCGGACGTAATCTGCGGTAAATGTTATTTGCGCCACACTGGCCGCAGACCTGATCAAATCCGCCGGGAGGGGATGGATGGCCGAGCTCGTCATGGGCGCCGATCCGTCGGACACGCACCAGAAGGCCCTGCAGATCAACCTCGACCCCCGGTGGTACGGGACCATCGCCGAGATCGGGGCCGGCCAGGAGGTGGCCCGCTGGTTTTTCCGGGTCGGCGGCGCCGCGGGCACGGTGGCCAAGTCAATGTCCGCATACGACATGGCGGTCAGCGACGCGGTCTACGGCAAGGCGGACCGGTATGTCTCGTCCAGCCGGCTCCAGGGCATGCTGGACAAGGAGTTCACGCTGAACGTCGAGCGGCTGGACTCCGAGCGCGGCGACGACAACTGCTTCTTCGCGTTCGCTGACACCGTGGTGGCCCGCAGCTTCCGGGGCGGGAACGAGTGCCACGGCTGGATGGGGGTCAAGTTCCAGGCCCAGCCGCATGACGAGCCGAGCCAGATCGTGATGCACGTCCGGATGCTGGACGTGGAGGCCTGGCTGCAGCAGGAGGCGCTCGGCATCGTCGGGGTCAACCTGCTGTACGGGGCGTTCTTCCATCATCATGAGCCGGACAAGCTGATCGAATCCCTGCTGGACCGGCTGACCACCGGCCGCATCGAGATCGACATGATCGAGTTCCGCGGCATCGAGTTCCGCCGGGTGGACAACCGGCTGATGGCGCTGAAGCTGGTTCAGGTCGGGCTGAGCGGGGTGGCCATGTTCGGCCCCGACCGGGAGGTGCTGCAGCCCAGCGAGGCGTTCCGCAAGCACGCGGTACTGGTCGAGCGGGGCAGCTTCCGGCCGCCGACGCACGTCAACCTGGACATGCTGGAGACGGCCCGGGCCCGGTTCGAGGAGGACCCGGCGGTGGCGGGCAAGCCGGTGCTCACGCTGACCGAGATCACCATGCGCAACCTGCTGGCGGGCGGGGCCGACGTGGACCGGCGGGACTTCCTGGCCCGCGCTGAGCTGCTCGCGGCCTGCGGCATGACCACGCTGATCACCGACTACTTCGACTACTACCGGCTGGCCGCTTACATCGCCGAGCGGACCCGGGAGCGGATCGGCATCGTCATGGGCGTGCCGAGCCTGGTCGACCTGTTCGACGAGAAGAATCACGCCCAGCTGCCCGGCGGCATCCTGGAAAGCTTTGGCCGCCTGTTCAAGAACGACCTGAAGCTGTACGTCTACCCCCTGCAGGCCTCTCCCGGCGATGAGCTGGTCACCGTCGACCACATCAAGGTCCGGCCCGAACTGCAGCCGCTGTATGACTACCTGTCCGGGCGCGGCAGTTTCGTCAACCTGGACAACTTCAAGCCGGAGTACCTGACCATCTTCAGCCGTGATGTCCTGCGCCGGATCGCCGCGTGCGACGACTCGTGGGAGACGATGGTGCCGGCTGAGGTGGCCGAGCTGATCAGGAAGCGGTCGTTCTTCGGCTACGCCAAGCCCCAGGATTAGCCTGGGGCCTGGCGTCCGCGTTCACCCGGCCAGGCTGGTCACGCCTGCTGGGGCTGGCTGATATTGACCATCCAGGAAATGCCGAACTGGTCGGCCAGCATGCCGAACTCGTCGCCCCAGGGCTGCTTGGCCAGCGGCATCTCGATGGTGCCACCGGCGGACAGCTTCTCGAAGTAGCCGTGCAGCGCGCTGTCGTCGCCGCTCAGGCTGACCGCGAACGCGGACGGCGGCCGGTACTCCATGTGACTGGGCACGTTCGAGCCCATGATCGTGTAGCCGGCGCTGGTCTGCAGCTGTGCGTGCATGATCTTGTCCGCGTCGGCGCCGTCCGCGGTGCCGAAGTCGGCGAACGTGGTGAGCGTGAGCTCGCCCCCGAACACGTCCCGGTAGAACTCCATAGCCTGGCGCGCGGTGCCGTTGAAGTGAAGGTACGGATTCAGCTCAGACGCCATTGGTTTCCCCTTTGCCCCCGTCCGGCCGGACGGTCAGCAGGTAGCGGTTGAATATCCCGCTGATCGTAGCGTGATCCGGGTCACATTCGAGTGCTGACAGCAATATTTCGGATTTGTTTTCGAATACCGTGTCCGCCAAACGGTGGACAGCAGGGCCCATCCTTTGCCTGGTGCCAGGCCGCCCGCCCGGCACCATCCTGGGGAAATGGCGGACGACGTGGCGGTTCTGGTCAGCGACCTGCGTAAACGGTACGGGGACACTTGCGCGGTGGACGGCGTGGAGCTGGAGATCCACCGCGGCGAGGTGTTCGCGCTGCTCGGCCCCAACGGGGCGGGCAAAACCACGACCGTGGAGATCCTGGAGGGCTTCCGCCGCCGCGACGGGGGCGCGGCAGAAGTCCTCGGCGAAGACCCGGGCCGGGCGGGCCGGGCCTGGCGGGCCCGCATCGGCATCGTGCTCCAGCTGGCCTCAGCCGGGCCGGAGCTGACGGTACGGGAGATGGTCCGGCACTTCGCCGGCTTTTACCCGCAGCCACGCGACCCGGATGAGGTGATCGCACTGGTAGGTCTGGACGAGCAGGCTGGCCACCGGATCAGCGCGCTGTCCGGCGGGCAGGCCCGGCGGGTGGACGTGGCGCTCGGCATCGTGGGACGGCCGGAGCTGCTGTTCCTGGACGAGCCGACCACCGGGTTCGACCCGCAGGCGCGGCGGCAGTTCTGGGAGCTGATCCGGACCCTGACCGCCGATGGGGTCACGATTTTGCTCACCACGCATTACCTGGACGAGGCCGAGGCCCTGGCCGGGCGGCTGGCGGTGCTAGCGGGCGGACGGGTGGTGGCGACGGGCACACCGGCCGCGCTCGGTGGCGAGGATCGGCCCACCTGGGTCAGCTGGGACACGCCCGGCGGCCGCCGGGCCGTGCAGACCTCGACGCCCACGCGGGTCATCGCGGACCTGGCCCGCCAGGCGGGGGGCGAGGTGCCGGGCCTGACCGTCACCCGGCCGACGCTGGAGGACACCTACCTGAAACTGATCGGAGACCAGTCGTGATGACCAACACCCAGGTACGCCCGCGGCCGGTTCCGGCCCCCGCGCCCCTGCCGTCGCTGCTGACCGCCAGCCTCAGCCGGGGCCGCTTGGAGGTGACCACCTTTTTCCGGGAGCGCGAGGCGGTGGTGTTCATATTCGCGCTCCCGGCGGTGCTGCTCTTGCTGCTGGGGTCAATCTTCGGGACACAGCACGT
>DASWVA010000088.1:0-4816 GCA_036401415.1 Streptosporangiaceae bacterium | reverse complement strand
CAGTCCGCGGTCTACCTGTCCCGCGGGGCCAAATCGGTGACCCTGCTGGTGCGCGGCCCGTCGCTGACCAAGTCGATGTCGCACTACCTGATCGAGCAGGTCGAGAGCGTCCCGAACATCACCGTGCGCACCTGCACCGAGGTGATCGGCGCCCGGGGCGACGGGCACCTGGAGGGCCTGACCCTGCGGGACGCCAACACCGGGGAGACCGAGGACGTCGCGGCCCAGCACCTGTTCGTCTTCATCGGCGCGGCTCCGCTGACCGGCTGGCTGGACGGGGTTCTCCGGCGCGACGAGCACGGTTTCGTGCTCACCGGGCCTGACCTTTCCGCCGACGGCGAGCCACCCGCGGAATGGCCGCTGGACCGCGCCCCTTACCACCTGGAAGCCAGTGTGCCCGGGGTTTTCGTGGCGGGCGACGTCCGCGCCGAATCCGCCAAGCGCGTCGCCTCCGCCGTCGGCGAGGGTGCCATGGCCGTCATGCTCGTGCACCGTTACCTGGAGAAGCTGTGAGCGTTACCAGTCCCTGCGACCCGGCTGAGCTGCGGTCCCTGTTCCTGTTCGAGAAGCTGACCGACGACCAGCTGGACTGGCTGTGCCGGGAGGGCCGGGTCGAGACGATCCAGCCCGGCATGGTCTACACCGAGGGCGACCCGGCCACCTGCTTCTACGTGCTGCTCGAAGGCACCGTGGTGATGTCCCGCCGGGTCGGATCCGACGACATTGAGGTGAACCGGACCGCCAACAAGGGGGTCTACGCCGGTGCGTTCCAGGCCTACCTGGGCGAGCGGGCCTCGAAGAATTACAACAACTCGCTGCGGGCCACGGTACCGGCCCGGTTCTTCGTGCTGGACGCGAGCTGCTTCGCCGAGATGATGACCACCTGGTTCCCGATGGCGGTGCACCTGCTGGAGGGGGCGTTCTTCGGCAGCAAGGTCGCCAACCAGGCGGTCAGCCAGCGGGAGCGGCTGCTGGCTCTGGGCTCGCTGTCGGCGGGCCTGACCCACGAGCTGAACAACCCGGCTGCGGCCGCGGTCCGGGCCACCTCGTCGCTGCGCGACCGGGTCGCCGGCATGCGGCACAAGCTCGGCGTGCTGACCAAGCACCCGTACCGCCGGGAGACGCTCGACAGCCTAATGGAGCTGCAGGAACGGGCGGTCGAGCGGGTGGCCAAGGCCCCCGTGCTGGGCCCGATGGAGGCCTCCGACGCCGAGGACACGGTGGCCGACTGGCTCGACGGCTACGGCGTCGGCGGCAGCTGGGACCTGGCCCCGGTGCTGGTCCAGGCCGGGCTGGACACCGAGTGGCTGGACCAGGTGGCCGGCATCGTCGACCAGGACGACCTGGAGGGTGCCATCCGGTGGCTGACCTACACGGTCGAGACCGAGCTGCTGATGAACGAGATCCAGGACGCCTCCGGCCGGATTATGCACCTGGTCGGCGCGGCCAAGCAGTACTCTCAGCTCGACCGGGCCCCGTTCAGCGAGGTCGACGTGCACGACCTGCTGGACAGCACGCTGATCATGCTGGCCGCCAAGATCGGCCCCGACATCACCGTGGTCAAGAACTACGACCGCACGCTGCCGAAGATCCCGGCCTACGCCGCCGAGCTGAACCAGGTGTGGACCAACCTGATCGACAACGCGGTCTCGGCCATGAAGGGCCACGGCACGCTCACGGTCCGTACCGCGCTCAACCGCGACAAGCTGCTCGTCGAGTTCGGTGACACCGGGTCCGGTGTGCCGCAGGAGATCCAGTCGCGTATCTTCGAGCCGTTCTTCACCACCAAGCCGGTCGGTGAGGGCACCGGGCTGGGGCTCGACATCTCCTGGCGGATCGTGGCCAAGAAGCACCACGGGGAAATCAATTTGGAGTCCGAGCCCGGTGACACCAAGTTCCGGGTCTGGCTGCCGCTGACGGCCCAGAATCGGGACGACGACCAGGCGCCCGCCGGGGAACCGGCGCCGGCGCCCGAGGAGCAGGAGCACGCATGAGCGAGATCCCCGGCGTCGACCCGTCGGCGGCCCCCAGCGGTTCCGGCTGCTCCGAGTGCGACGCGACCGGCGGCTGGTGGTTCCATCTGCGCCGCTGCGCCCAGTGCGGGCACGTCGGCTGCTGTGACTCCTCGCCGTCGCAGCACGCGAGCGCGCACGCCAAGGAGTCCGGGCACCCGGTCATCCAGAGCTTCGAACCGCAGGAAAACTGGTTCTGGAGCTATCCGGGCAACCAGCTGTACGAGCGCGGCCCCGAACTGGCCGCGCCGCACCACCACCCGCTGGAGCAGACCACCCCGGGCCCCGAGGACCGGGTGCCGGCTGACTGGCAGGCCCACCTGCACTTCTGAGCGCTCACCGGCCGGGCGCGTTCACCAGTCCAGGCTCTTCGACGTGAAGTGGGTCAGGGTGTCCACGTCATCGGCCTGGTAGACGTGCCGGGGCGGGGTCTCGAACGTCGAGTACGGGGTGACGCGCAGCACCACCCGTTTCTCCTCCGCGCACATCTTCTGGATCGCGGGGTACTTGTCGTCGGGCATCGGCTCGCCCGCCATCAGCTCGATCACCTTGCGCATCAGCTGGCTGGCTGCGGCCGGGTCCGGGTCGAACACCGCCCGGCCGTAAACCTGCAGGTAGGTGACGGGCCAGTTCTCGTCCAGTACGCACAGGCTGACGTGCGGGTCGCGCTGCACGGCCTTGGCCTTGGCCCGGTCGGCCATGGTCGACACCAGCAGGTCATCGCCGTCCATGATGTAGTACACGATGGTCATGGCCGGCCCGTCACTGCGGCGGTTGTAGCCGAAGACGCAGGTGCGGTGGTCCCGGACGAACTGGCGGCGCTCCTGGCGATCCATGATCAGCCTGCTTTCTCTGCGAACGATTGCGCGCACCCAGTTTGCCTCCTGCCGACGGGTCCGTCAGGGCGGGGGGCCGTAACGTAGCCCCATGCGCGCATGGGTGGTGGCAGAGCCCGGGCCGATCACGTCCGGCCCGCTGGAGCTGACCGACCGGCCCGTCCCGGAGCCGGGCCCCGGCCAGCTGCTGGTCAAGGTCATCGCGTGCGGGGTGTGCCGCACCGATCTGCACCTGGCCGAAGGTGACCTGCCGCCGCACCATCGGGGCACCACTCCTGGCCACGAGGTCGTCGGGCGGGTCACCGCCACCGGCCCGGGGACGACCCGGTTCAGCGTGGGGGACCGGGTGGGGGCGGCCTGGCTGGCCGGTACCGACGGGTCGTGCCGATTCTGCCGCCGCGGTCAGGAGAACCTCTGTCCCGGCTCCTCGTACACGGGCTGGGACATCCCCGGCGGGTATGCCGAGTACCTGGCCGTGGCTGAGGCGTTCGCGCACCCGCTGCCAGGCGGCTTCAGCGACACCGAGCTCGCCCCGCTGCTGTGCGCGGGCATCATCGGCTACCGGGCGCTGGCCCGGGCCGAGGTGCCGCCCGGCGGCACGCTCGGCATCTGGGGCTTCGGCGGGTCCGCGCACCTGGCCGCGCAGGTGGCGATCGCCCAGGGCGCGCAGGTGCACGTGTTCACCCGCGGCGGGTCAGCCCGCGACCTGGCCCGCAGCCTGGGCGCCGCGTCTGTCCAGGACTCCTATGACCCGGCGCCGGTGCAGCTGGACTCGGCCATCCTGTTCGCCCCGGTGGGGGAGATGGTGCCGGCCGCGCTGGCCGCCCTGGACCGGAACGGAACGCTGTCCGTGGCCGGCATCTACCTGACCGACATCCCGTCGCTCAACTACGAAAAGCACCTGTTCCAGGAGCGCAACCTGCGCAGCGTCACCTCCAACACGCGCGGCGACGCCCAGGAGTTCCTGACTCTGGCCGAGCGGCTGAAGCTCAAGGTGACCACCACCCCGTACCCGTTCGGCCAGGCCGACCGCGCCCTGGCCGACCTCAAGGCCGGCCGCGTCGACGGCGCCGCTGTCCTCCAGTTCTGAGCGGGCCGGAGAGCCGCCTTGAAGCCGCCAGCGGCGATCACCTTCTCCTCGCGCGGGCCGGTTTCCCGCCGGAGACTGCCAGTAAGCTGCCGCCCATGGCAGCCGAGCTCAGCGACCTGGTGGACCGTGTTCTCGCTCGCATCGGGCCGCGGTGGCAAGCCGCCGACCCGCTGCTGCCCGACCCGTCGGTGCCGCCCGTGGGCTGCGGTGAGCAGCTCACCGTGCCCGGCCCGCCTGGTGAAGGCCCGCCTGGTGACGACCTCGCCGCCGTGGGCACCTGCGCCCACTGGACCGGGGAAGCCGGGTTGCTGGACCTGTGCTGGAGCGCGGCACGCCAGTACCAGCTCACCGCCCGGGTCGCGGGCCCGGACGTGGCGGGTTCGCTCGACCGGCTGCTGTCCGTCTGGCGTGACCACCTGCACGACCACTGGGCCGGCCAGCCGGACCTGGGCGACCAGGACACCGCCGCCGTCGTGTCCTGGCCCAGCCGCGACGTCGGTGGCGTAGCCGCCCTGCTCCGGCACGGGCTGCAGCCGCTGGCGGTGGTGGCCGCCCGGCCCATCTCCGGGCTGGGCGCGCCCAGCCCGGAGCCGCCCGGGATCCGGATCCGGCGGGCAGGCCCCGCCGACCTGGAGGCGGTGGTCCGCCTGGAGCACGAGTTGGTCCGTTACGACGCGAACTTCGTGGCCGTCCCCGACCGTCCGTGGACCGCGGACGCGCTGCGTGCGGATGCCACCGACGCACTGGCCGCGGCCAGCCCGTGGGTCTGGCTGGCCGAACGGGAGCGGGACGGTGAGCCGGTCGGCGTGCTGAACGCCCAGCGCCCCGAGACGGCGCTCTGGATCGCCCCGCTCACCGGCCGCGCCCCGGTGGCCTAC
>DASWVA010000087.1:0-6425 GCA_036401415.1 Streptosporangiaceae bacterium | reverse complement strand
TTCAGGTGCTCCATGAACCGCTTGATCGTGCCGCCCTTGCCCGCCGCGTCCCGGCCCTCGTTGACGATGACGAGCTTCTCGCCGGTGTCCTTCATCCAGTTCTGCAGCTTGACCAGCTCGATCTGGAGCAGCCGCTTGTACAGGTCGTACTCGTGGCGCGGCATCCGCTCGTCGTACGGGTAGTCCTGCCGCCAGGTGTCCACCACCCGGCCGTCCGGGCGGATCAGCACCGGGTCGTCATCGTCGTTGTCCTCGACGCGGAGCCCGGCCAGCATGGCCAGGTCCTCTGGGTCCTGCGATCCGGGGTGCGGCAGGTCAGCAGGCAGTTCAGCGCGCAGTTCGGCCGGCAGTTCAGCCGGCGGGGCGAGCGGCTCAGGAGCGGTGTCGCTGGTCATGTGCCTACCTCATCACATCGGTAGATTAGGCGGGCAACCGACGGGGAGGCGCTTGCCTGTGACGCAGGAATACGACGTGATCGTGATCGGAGCCGGGCCGACCGGGGAGAACATCGCCGACCGGGCGGTCAAGAAGGGCCTGACCGCGGCGATCATCGAGTCCGAGCTCGTCGGCGGGGAGTGCTCGTACTGGGCCTGCATGCCGAGCAAGGCGCTGCTGCGCCCGGTGGCGGCGGTGGACGACGCCCAGCACGTCGGCGGGGCCCGGGGGGCCACGCTCGATCCGCCCGCGGTGCTGGCCCGCCGGGACGCCTTCGCGTCCCACTGGAACGACGACGGCCAGGTCAAGTGGCTGGAGAGCGCGCCCGTCGAGCTGTACCGGGGCCACGGCCGCATCACCGGGCCCAAAACGGTGACCGCGGGCCCGCACGAACTGCGGGCCCGGCACGCGGTGGCCGTGGCCACCGGCACCGGCGCGCTGATCCCGCCGGTCCCGGGCCTGGCGCAGGCCCGGCCATGGACCAGCCGGGAGGCGACCAGCGCCACCCACGTCCCGCCCCGGCTGGCGGTGATCGGCGGCGGGGTGGTCGGCTGTGAGATGGCCACCGCCTGGCAGGCGCTCGGGTCACAGGTCACGCTGATCGCCCGGGGACGGCTGCTGGGCGGCGCCGAAGAGTTCGCCGGGGACCTGGTCGCGGACGGCCTCCGCCAGGCCGGGGTGGATGTGCGGCCCGGGGTCAGCGTCACCGCGGTGCGGCGGCCCGGGGCCGGCGGGCCCGGGGCCAGCGGGCCAGCGGGTGCCGTCACGCTCGAGCTGGACGACGGGACCTCGGTGGAGGCCGACGAGGTGCTGGCCGCCACCGGCCGCACCCCCCTCACCGGAGACCTCGGCCTGGAGCACGTGGGCCTGGAGCCGGGCTCCTGGCTCGACGTGGACGCCACGCTCCGGGTCACCGGGGCCGACGGCGGCTGGCTGTACGCGGCCGGGGACGTCAACCACCTGGCGCTGCTCACCCACATGGGCAAGTACCAGGCCCGGATCTGCGGCGACGCGATCGCCGCCCGGGCCCACGGCCAGGAGCCGACCGTCACGGCCTGGGCTGACCGGCTGGCCGTGCCGCAGGTCATCTTCACCCAGCCCGAAGTGGCCACGGTCGGGCTCACCGCGGCCCGGGCGCAGGAGGAAGGCCGGAACATCCGGGTCGTCGACTACGACCTCGGGGCGGTGGCGGGCGCCAAGCTGTTCGCGGACGGCTACACCGGCCGGGCCCGGATGGTGGTGGACGAGGACCGGCGCACGATGATCGGCGCCACGCTGGCCGGGCCGGGCACCGGGGAGCTGATCCACGCGGCCACCGTGGCGGTGGCCGGGCAGGTGACGCTGGACCAGTTGTGGCACGCGGTGCCGTCGTATCCGACGATGAGCGAGATCTGGCTGCGCCTGCTCGAGGCGTACGGTTTGTGACATGAAGTCGGTGGGTCTGGTCCTGCACCCGAAGCGGGACTCCGCGGAAGCGGTCGAGGCCGTACTGTCCTGGGCCAGCCAGCGCAATATCGCCGTCTACGGCAAAGCCAGCGAGCTGAGCCGGCTGAACTGCGCCGCGCTGCCGCTGCCCGAAGAAGAACTCGGCAGCCGGGTCGACCTGCTGGTCAGCCTGGGCGGCGACGGCACCATGCTGCGGGCCATGCGGCTGGCCGACGGGCAGCAGGCCCCGGTCCTCGGCGTCAACCTGGGCAAACTCGGCTTCCTGGCCGAGGTCGACGTGCCCGACGTACCCGCCGCGCTGTCCGCGATCGATGCGCACGACTTCACCATCGAGCCCCGGCTGGCCCTCGACGCCACGTTCGGCGGCCGGGCCGCGACCGCGTTCAACGACGTGGCCGTGGTCCGGGTGCCGGGCAACCCGTCCGCCGTGGTGTCGGTGAACGTGAGCGGGCAGCAGTTCGTCAGCTACGCCGCGGACGCGGTGATCGTGGCCACGCCGACCGGTTCGACCGCGTACAGCTTCTCGGCGGGCGGCCCGATCGTGCAGCCCGCAGTGGAGGCGCTGCTGGTCACGCCGGCCGCGCCGCACTCCGCCTACAACCGGGGCTTTGTGCTCTCGGTCACCGAGACGGTTGAGCTGATTATGCTGCCTACCAGCGGCCGGCTGGCCGTCGAGGTCGACGGGGTGGTCGAGGGGTACACCGAACCCGGCGACCAGATCACGCTGCGGGCCCGGCCGCAGGCGGCCCGGGTGGTCCGGCTCGGCCGGACCACCTTCTACCAGCGGGCCCGGCGCAAGCTGCGGCTGACCGACTCGGCCGAGATCCCGCTCCGGCGGGGCGACGGACCCGACGGCGCGGCGCCAGACGACGGCCCGCTGGCCGGCGGCGGCCTGCTGCAACTGGCCAGCCCGCTGACGCACCGGGACGGCGAGGGCCCGGCCGGGCTCAATCCTCCACGGGAATAAAGATTAAAACGTGGCGATCAGCTAACTCGCCACGGTGTTCGTGGTCGGCTCGGCCGAGCCCTCCTTGACCTGCTTCGCGGCCTGCTGGGCGCCGGGATGACCAGCTTCGATCGCGGCCTGGCGTTCGGACTCGGCGTTGATCTCGCCGCCGAGCAGGACCGCGATCCCGGTCAGGTAGAGCCAGAAGATGAGCAGCGCGACGCCGGCCATCGAACCGTAGGTCTTGCTGTAGGAGCTGTCGCCGAACTTGGTGACGTAGAACGAGAAGGCCAGCGAGGCGCCCAGGAAGATCACCGTGCCCACCACGCCACCCGGGCTGACCCACTGCCACTTGGGCATTTCCCGGTTGGGGCCGACGTAGTAGTAGCAGGAGAACAGCAGCGAGACCAGGATGATGGTGAGCACCCAGCGGACGATGGTCCACACCACGGTGAACGCGATGCCGTGAAAGCCGATCAGGTTGGACAGGCTGGTACCGAGCGGAGCGCCTTCCACGATAAAGATCGAGGACAGGCCGCCGAAGACCACCGTGCACCCGATGAGCACGAACGCCTTGAGCCGCTTCTTGACGAACTTGGCGCTCTTGGGCACCTCGTAGGCCACGTCGAGCGCGGTCGCCAGCGCGGCCATGCCACCGGAGGAACTCCAGATGGCCAGCACGATGCCCAAAATCACCGTGGTCAGCGCGCCGGAGGTCTTCTTGCCCGCCTGCTGCACGGCGGTCGCGAACACCTGCCGGGGCCCAGTGGGTAGCGCCTGGCCCAGGCCGTTGACCAGATGGGTGAGCTGGGCGCCGTCCAGCTTGACCAGGCTGATGACGCCGATCACGGCCGCCAACGCCGGGAACAGGGCGAAGAACCAGTGGTAGGCGAGGCTCCCGGCGGCCATCGTGCAGCGGTCCACGGAGAACTTCTTGACCGACCGCTTGAACGTGTTCTTCCAGCCGGTGGCGCCGATCTCGAGCGGGTTGTCCGGGGCGTCTTCCATGTTGCGGATCGGCGGGAGGCTCTCGCCGGACTGGCTGGACTGGTCAGGCTGCTCGGCCTGCTCAGCCGCCGGACTTGCTGTCCTGTGCTTGGATCGCGCGAACAACGCCCCTCCTCGGTCGGCCTCAGGCCCGTTACCTGCGCATTTGCGCCGCGGTTTCGCGTACCTACCCGGTCTGGCGGTGCCCTAACGACAAAGCTGAGACCGCGCCGGGGCCGGCTCGGCTGAGAGTCAGGAGCTGCCCAGGACCCCGAAGGGGGTCGGGGCCAGGAACTCGACCCGCAGTACCTGCTGGCCGCCGGGTGCGGTGACGAGCTGGGTGCGGTCGGGCCGGGCGCCGACGCCGTTTTCCATGCCCGCTCGCAGGGCCTGCACGTAGGCGGCGGCTCCCATGGTGGCCACGGGGCTGGCGGTGGCCAGGTCCGCGTACCGCAACGGCACGTCCACGCTGGCCCCCGAACCGGGGTTGCCGAACTCGACGATGTCGATGGACTGGACCGCGGCCGCGTTGTTGATCGCTTCCATCAGGCGGCCGTCGATGCGCCCGGCGTTCAGGTCCCGGGCGGCCTGCGCGGACATGGTGATGTTCGGGATCCGGGTCAGCGCGGGCTCTGCGGCCATCCGCTCGGCCAGGTCCTCGCTGACCGCCTTCTCGTACGCGGCGGCGCCCTTGGGAGCGACGGCGCGAACGCTGACGGCCGCGTTCCCCGAGCCGAACGCGGCCAGGGCGGCCGGCGCCCACGCAGTCACCAGGCTGCTGCCGAACAGATGCCGGGCGGCCGGGGTCACCACCACCACGCCGGAAGCCGCCAGGCCGGACGCTTCCCCCAGCGCGCGCAAATGGCCCGGCGGATAGCCGCGGCCTTCCAGCGCGGCGCAGATGGCCGGGTCGCACGAGATGACGGTCTTGTGGTCGACCTGGCCGACGACCCAGTTCACGGCGGCGGTCCGGGCCGCGGCGCCGGCCAGGGCCGGCGAGCCGGCCGTCCGGGGCGAACCGCCCCTGGAGGTGATCATGACCGCCGCCACCGACCCGGCCGCGACCACCGCGGCCACGCCAGCGAGTACCCCCGTCCTGGCCCGGCGGTGGCGCCGGGGCTGGGCCCCGGTGAGCGGTGCGGCCCGGGGGGCCGCGGCCCCGGGGGGCGCGGCCCGGGGAAGCTCGAGTGAAGCTCGGGCACCGTTCGGTCCCGAGGGGTGGCCGGGGCCCATGCCCGGGGCGGGTATGACGGGCGGAGCGGGCGGCCCGGGCGCCGGTCCCGGATCGGCGGTGGCACGGCCGGCCAATGGTGATTCCGGGCCACTGACCGCAACCGGTTCGGCGCGGCCTGAATCAGCGCGCGTCCCGGCGGTTGGCCCGGCCTTGCCGCGGCGTTCGAAGTGACTGCGGCGCTCGGTCGTGGACGGCCCTGCCGAACGGGGCGCGCGGCGACGCCGGCTGTCGGCCTTCCGGTCGGGGGATTTCCCGGCTGGGGGCTTCTGATCTGGGGACTTCTGATCTGGCGACCCCGGGTCCGGCGGGTCCCAGCCTGGAGCCCCGGGACCGGCCTGATCCGCGGACGGGCTGGCCGGACGCCGCTGGGGTGGATGCCGGAGCAGCTCGGCGACCCGCTCCCGCGCCTGGGCCCGTTCCGCCTGGACCGCCGCCTGCATGCGCTGCCGAAGCTCGTCCGGAAGCACGGGCGGCCCGGCTGGCGTCGTGGCCGGGGCCACGCCCGCCTCAGTTGCGCCACGTTCACGTTGTGGCAACGGGCGGTGGTGACCTTCCTCGCTCATAGGTCCCCCCAACGGAGCGCACAACGGATGATGCGAACCGCACAGTACAGCGCAGCATACGACGGACCGCTGATTCAAGCCTGATGAGGAATCGTAATACTAAGTGCGCCGATATCCGGCGGGCAGCGCGGCCACCCACGATTGGACCGGGCGGGAACGCACCAAACCGTTCCGCCCGCGGCCGATTGGTCAGTCCACTGCCGCTGGCCGGATTGGCCTACTAACGGCCCGCACCGGCTCTGAGTTGGGTTGATGGTTATTCGTGCGGTGGTGTTGATCTTTCCGGCCGGATGGCCGCGCACATGGCCCGGATAGTTTCCCAAGGTAAATTCCGCAAACGCCCCTGCCCGGGCGGAACCTGACGTTACGGTCTGGTTTGCGGTTTCTCGTGCCGCGACGTCCTGCCCGCGGGCGGGTACTTCGCCGGGACGCCAGCCGCGGGGGTGGGTCAGCCGAAGCACCCCGGGATGCCGTAACGCGAGCAGGTAGGACTTATGGAGCAGGGCTCAGGCCTCCGGGGGCCGTTCGAGCCGATGCCGCCGGGCCGGCCGGGGCATCCGGTTCAGCCGGCACGTCCGGTTCAGCCGGCACGTCCGGTTCAGCTGGCGCGTCCGGTCCAGTCGGAGCCTGGCCCGGGTGACGGGGCCACGTCCGACCGGGCGTCCGACCGGGTGTTCGACTGGGCGTCGGTCAACTGGGCGGTGGGCCTGCCCCTGGTCCTGATCCTGATCCTGCAGGCCGCCCTGTCGGCCCGGCTGATCCGGGCCGACACCGCGTTCCAGGACGAGGCCCTGTACCTGTGGGCCGGGCACCT
>DASWVA010000086.1:0-9140 GCA_036401415.1 Streptosporangiaceae bacterium | reverse complement strand
CCATCCCGCTGGCCCAGAGCGCCATCAACAGCCAGTTCGCGATCGTGCCGTGGCCCCAGCAGGTCAGGGGCGGCACGCCGGTCGGGGTGGGCGGGTTCCCGATGTTCAAGTCGACCAAGAACAAGAAGGCGCTGTGGGAGTTCATCAAGTACACGGTGTCCGAGGAGTTCCAGCACGGGCCGGTGGTCAACTTCGGCGGGGACATGCCGATCCGCCAGTCGGCGGCGCGCAGCTCGTCGTTCCTGAAGAACTTCCCGCCCGGCACCGAGCACTTCAGTGACGAGCTGTCCTACTCCACCATGATCGTCGGCGTGCCGAACGGCAGCGCGGTGGAGAGCGAGATCAGCACGGCCTGGGAGCAGATCCTCACCGGCGCGGTCTCCCCCAGCGCGGGCATGAAATCCATGCAGACCAGCGTGGCCAGCCTGATGACCCAGCAGGTCTGAGCCGAAGGAGTCGACGTGCGGGTCCGCTCCAGCAAGACACTGGCGCCCGCGGGCGCCGTGGCGGCCGGCGTCGCGCCGGCGGCCCGGGCGTCCGGGGTGGTCGGGACACCGGCGAACGCCGCCGGCCGGCGCAGAAGCGGCGCGACGGTGACCTCGCCGCGCGGGCGCCCCCAGCGGCGGGGTGGCGGGCGGCGGAAGTCGCTGGCCGCCTACCTGCTCCTCAGCCCGGCCCTGGCGCTGTACATCGCGTTCATCGGCATCCCGCTGCTGGGGATCGTGGTGATCTCCTTCGTCCAGTGGGACCTGATCTCCCCGCCGCATTTCGTCGGGCTGGGCAACTACCGGGCCATCGGACACGATCACCAGCTCGGGCAGACGCTGTCCAACTCGCTCCTGTTCACCATCATGACCACGGCCATCCACATCGTGCTCGGCATGGCCCTGGCCATCGCGGTGACCACCGTGCGGTCGCGGGCCGTGCGCTTCTGGGCCCGGACGGCCATCGTGACGCCGTTCCTGATGTCGGCGGGCGTGGTCGCGCTGATGTGGTCCTACATCATGGCCGACACCACCGGGCCGCTGAACTACTACCTGACCAAGCTGGGCCTGCATCCGCCGAACTGGCTGGCCTCGGCCACCTGGTCACTGCCGTCGCTGGTCATCATCGACGTCTGGGCCACCCTCGGGTTCACGTTCATCATCTTCCTGGTCGGCCTGCAGTCGATCCCGGCGGAGCTGTACGAGGCGGCCTCGATCGACGGGGCCGGGGCATTCACCCGGTTCCGCCGGATCACGCTGCCGATGCTGTCCCCGGCCACGTTCATCGCCTCGGCCACCGGGTTCATCGGGGCGTTCGAGATCTTCACCTGGCCGCTGATCGACACCAACGGCGGCCCCGGGGTCGCCACCCAGACGATCCTGCTCTACATCTACCGCGACGCGTTCCAGAACTACCAGTTCGGCTACACCGCCGTGGTGTCGCTGATCAACGTGGCCATCCTGGTCAGTTTCGTGGTCGTGATGGGCCTGCTGGCCCGCCGCTGGGTCCACTACGAGCGGGTATAGGAGGTCGCCAGCATGAGCCAGTCCCAGGTCCTGCACCCGGCCATCCGGCGGCGGCGGCGCTTCGAGCCGTCGCAGTGGGTGCTGTCCATCATCCTCGTCATCGCCGGGATCGCCTTCCTGATCCCGGTGGCGTGGGTGGTGCTGCAATCCTTCGAGACGCCCAATGAGCAGACCTCGGTCGCCCCAATCTGGATCCCGACCCAGGTCACCCTGCACAGCTACCAGACGCTGTTCCACTCGTCGCCGTTCCTGCTCAACATCATCAACTCGGTCGTGGTCACCGTCGCCGTGGTGGTCGGGGCGGCCATCGTCAGCGTGCTGGCGGCCTACGTGTTCGCCCGGATCGAGTTCCGCGGCCGGGAAATCCTGTTTACGCTGTTCCTGGCCGCACTGACCCTGCCGAGCCAGGTGTCGGCCGTGCCCAGCTTCGTGGTGGTCAAGTACCTGCACCTGCTGAACACCCAGGCGGCCCTGATCATCCCGGCACTGATCCAGGTGGTCGGGGTGTTCATGCTGCGGCAGCACTTCCGCACCATCCCCACCGACCTCGACGACGCCGCGCGCATCGACGGGGCCGGGCACCTGACCATCATCCGCCGGATCATGGTGCCGCTGTCCTGGCCCGCGATCTCCGCGGTCATGGTCATCACCGGCCAGTACATCTGGAACGACTTCTTCTGGCCCAACCTGTACATCAACAGCACCAGCCGGATGACCGCCCCGCTGGCTCTGTACAACCTGGAGTCGGTGGCCGGGGGTGGCCCGATCGGGGCGGTGTTCGCGGGCCTGTCGGTGCTGTGCGTCCCGTGCGTGATCGGGTTCATATTCCTGCAGCGCCGCCTGATGGAAGGCATCGGCTTCCGCGGGATCTCGCGGTGAAAGGGGTTTCCGAGATGGCGGGCGAAGCAGAGTCGTGGCCGGTGGCCCGCAGCTACACGGGCGCCGACCTCAACCGGATCTCGCTGCCGCTGGGCGGCATCGGCACCGGGACGGTGGGGTTCGGCGGCCGCGGCCAGTTCCGGGACTGGGAGCTGGAAAACCACCCGGCCAAGGGGCTGACCTCGGCACTGACGTTCTTCGCCTGCCGGGTAGCCCCGGCCGGCGGCGGGTCCGGGGCCCCGGCCCAGGCCCGCGTCTGCGAAGGGGCCCTGTTCGACGAGGAGGTCGAAGGCTGGCAGGGGTCCCCGGCTCCGCTGGCCGGGCTGCCGCGGTTCGCGCGGTGCGAGTTCGAGACCGGGTACCCGTTCGGCCGGGTCGTGCTGTCCGACCCGGAGTTCCCGGTCGAGGTGAGCGTCACCGCGTTCAACCCGCTGGTGCCGGGGGACGCCGAGGCCAGCGGGCTGCCGCTGGCCGCGTTCCGGGTCACCCTGACCTCGCGCGCCAGCGAGCCGCTCGACGCCGACGTGATGTTCTCGGCCGAGACCATGACCGGTCACACGCTGCGGGCCGCGGGGCAGCCCAGCCGGCCCGACGTCGCCGTACGGTCCGCGGACGGGCTGGCCGGCGTGCTCCTGTCCGACCAGGCCATGGACGGCCGGGCGGAGGAATGGGGCACGATCGCCGCCGCCGCGGTCGGCGAGGGCACCTGGACCGGGCCGGCCTGGGGCATGGGCAAGTGGAACCAGGGCCTGTTCGCGATGTGGGAGGGCTTCCTGGCCACCGGGCGGCCCGCACCGGGAATGTTCGGCCTGGGCAGCCACGGGCCGACGGTCGCGGCCGCCGTGGCCGGCACGGTCGGGGCCCGGCGGGTACTTCCGCCCGGCGGCCGGGCGGAAGCGGTGTTCCTGCTCGGCTGGCACTTCCCCAACCGCCGGGCCTGGGTCGGCGGGTCCCAGGGCCCGCGCGGGCTGGCCGGGGAGGAGATCGTCGGCAACCACTACACGACGCTGGGCCGCGACGCCTGGGACGTGCTGGCCACGAACGCGCCCCGGCTGGCCGGGCTGGAGGCGGCCACCCAGCGGTTCGTGTCCGCGTTCTGGTCCAGCGACCTGAGCGCCCCGGTCAAGGAAGCCGCGCTGTTCAACCTGAGCACCCTGCGCAGCCAGACCTACTTCCGGACCGCGGACGGGCGCCCGTTCGGCTGGGAGGGCTGCCTGGACGACGCCGGCTCCTGCCTGGGCTCCTGCACCCACGTGTGGAACTACGACCTGGCCACCGGGTACCTGTTCGCCGGCCTGGCCCGGCAGATGCGGGAGCTGGAGTACTCCTACGCCACCGCCGACGACGGCGGCATGAGCTTCCGGATCCTGCTGCCGCTGGACAAGGCCCGGGACTACCCGCTGACCGCGGCCGACGGGCAGTTCGGCTGCGTGGTCAAGCTGTTCCGGGAATGGCAGCTGAGCGGGGACGACGACTGGCTGCGGGGGCTGTGGCCGGCCTGCCGGCGTTCGATCGAGTTCGCCTGGATCGAGGGTGGCTGGGACGCCGACCGGGACGGCCTGGCCGAAGGCACCCAGCACAACACGATGGACGTGGAGTACTACGGGCCCACCCCGGTCATCCAGAGCTGGTACCTGGCCGCGCTGGCCGCGGCCGCGCAGCTGGCCGAGGTGGCCGGCGATCCCGGGTTCGCCGCGACCTGCCGGTCGGTCCTGGCCAGCGGGCAGCGCCTCACCGAGGAGCAGCTGTTCAACGGGCGGTACTACGAGCAGCGGGTGATCCCGCCCGGGGACTTCAGCCGGGTCGCGGCGCGGCTGCGGTCGGACAGCATGGGCGCCCAGCAGGCGGAGGCGCCGGAGTTCCAGATTGGCGACGGCTGCCTGACCGACCAGCTGCTCGGGGACATCTACGCCCAGGTGAGCGGGATCGGCCCGGTGTTCGACCAGGCCCATGCCCGGACCACGCTGGAGTCGATCCACCGGCTGAACTACGTGCCGGACTTCGGCGACTGGACCAACTACATGCGGACCTACGGCGTGCACGGCGAGCGCGGGCACATCGTCATGTCGTACCCGAACGGCCTGCCGGAGCACCCGATGCCGTACTGGCCCGAGGTGTGGACCGGGCTGGAGTACGTGTACGCCATCGGCCTCATCCAGCACGGCCAGGCCGAACTGGCCGAGGACGTGGTGGCCGCGGCCCGGGAGCGGTTCAGCGGGCGCCGGCGCAACCCGTTCGACGAGGCCGAGTGCGGGCACCACTATGCGCGGGCCATGGCCAGCTGGGGCCTGGTGGTGGCGCTGACCGGCTTCCGGTACGACGCCCGCCAGGGCCTGATGACGTTCGCCGAGGCGACCCGGCCCACCCGCTGGTTCTGGTCCACCGGCTCGGCCTGGGGCACCGTGCAGCAGACGCCGGGCGGACCCGGCGGCGGCCGGGTCGAGCTAGAGGTGCTGTCCGGATCGGTCCGGGTGGAGCGGCTGATGGCCGGCGCTCAGGCGTTCCTCCCCAAGGGCGGCCCCGTCCTGGAGGCTGGGACCGTCACCGAGCTGGAATCGGCCGGCTGACCTGGACGTCGCGTCCCCGCCTGCGCGCGGGGACGCGACCTTCGGTCAATTGGTTCAGATTTCCCCGATGATGTCGACGTCGATGTCCAGGTAACCGCAGACGGCCTGGAGTTCGGCGCTGACGTCACCCGGGACGGCGTGGATGTGGTTGGCGCTGAACCGGGTCAGGAATTCCCCGGCGCTGGCGTTGAACCGGGCGAACGCGTGCGGCCACTCGAACGTGGACTGGCGGGCCAGCCGGTCCGCGGTGGCCGGGTCGAACTCGCGGAACTCACCGCGCAGCAGGTGCATGCGGTACCGGCCCGACTTGCGGGTCAGCCGCGCGAAGGTCATCTCGCCCGGGGCCGCGATGTGGTGGACCGAGGCGCCGCCGGCCGGGAAGTACAGCACCTCGGGGTACAGGTGGACGCGGGCCAGGTTCTCGGCCGGGTCATCGCTGCGGGCCGCGAACCAGGTCGCGTGCTGCCCGGAGTTGCACAGGTCCCAGACGTCGAACTCGGCCTCGTAGTGCCGCACGTCCGCGAACAGCACCGGGGTCCCGGACAGGCCCTTCATGATCTGCATGGTGAGCGCGGCGTCCATGTCGGACTCGGTCGAGCAGACCAGGGTGGGCTTGGGACCGTCCCAGTCGTAGGGGTCATTGAGGAAGGCTTCGGCCACGTCCATGGTGCACCAGTGGTTGGTCATCTCCGGCTGGCCCTTGATGCCGCAGAAGTCCAGGTGCCACTCCCGCGCCAGCTCGCGGACCGCGTAGTACACGCCGATCTGCCGTTCCAGCAGCTCCGGGGTGAGCTTGGCCCCATCGTAGTGGACCCCGGCGGCGTGGGATTCCAGCCACCGCCGGGCCGCCCGGGTGACCGCCGGGTCGACCGCGGAGCCCCGCCGGACCAGCTCGTACTGGTCGATGTCCTCCACGTCGATGCCGAACTGGGCCATCCACTGATCGGTGTTGGCCACGGTGGTGTACATGCCCATGGGCCTGCCCCCGATCCGGCCGAACGTGGTGCCCCGCAGCCCCTGCGCGACCCCGGCCACCCGGGCCAGCTGGCTGAGCCGGCCCGCGACGGCCGGGTCGGCCGGGTCGCCCCAGACGCGGCTGTGCGGGCGGCCGATCTGGTCCAGGCCGCCACCCGCGGCCAGCATGCCGACCATCCCGGGGTAGACCGGGTCGATGTTGGAGAACAGGGCCAGCGGCCCGCTGACCTGGTCCGCGAACAGCATGGAGAAGTGCGGGAAGGCCCACACCGGATAGTTGATCAAGGTCAGGTCCGGGCGCTGGGCGGCGAGTTCGCGGCCCAGCCGGACGGCGTCGGTGTTGGAGTTCAGGTCGCCGTCGCCGGTGATGACCTCGTGGCCCGCCTCGCGGAGCGCGGCCACCAGCCGCCCCTGCACCTGGAGCCCGAACGGCCCGACCTCCTCGTGGACGAAATCACGGCCGTCGGACGCGGTGGCGATGGCGATGCGTGCCATGAGGAGCCTTCCTTCCGGGGGAGCTAGTGCCGGGCGGTGCCGCACGAGCGGCGGATGATCAGTTCCAGTGGGTAGACCTGGTGAACCGGCGCGAACTCCTCCCCGGCGGCCCGGCGGATCAGCAGCTCGGCGGCCTGGGTGGCCATCGGCCGGATCGGCTGGGCCAGCACGGTCAGGGGCGGGTCGAGCAGCTCGGCCCAGTCGGGGTTGTCCACGGCGATGACGGAGATGTCGTCGGGCACGCGCAGCCCGCAGTCGCGGATGGCCTGCAGCGCGCCCAGGGCCATCAGGTTGTTGGCCACGACCAGGGCGCTGGGCGGGTCCGGCTGGCCGAGCAGGCCCCGCACCGCCTCGCGGGCCGCGTCCCGGCGGAACCCGCCGCTGACCACGATCCGCTCCAGGCCGGCCTGCTCGACCGCGGCCAGGTAGCCCTCCTGCCGCTCGCTGCCGGTCTCCACCTCCGAGCGGCCGCCCACGAACGCGATGCGGCGGTGGCCGCCCTCGATCAGCCGCTGGGTGGCGGTCCGGACCGCGGGTACGTTGTCCGCCACGATCAGGTCGGTGGCCGCCCGCTTGAGCGCGCGGTCGATAGTGACGACCGGGATGCCCAGCTCCCGCAGTTCGTCGATGCTGCCGTCCGGGTCGGACGGGGACAAGATGATGCCGCTGACCCGCTCGTCCGCCAGCATGGTCAGGCAGGCGGCCTGCCGGGCGCTGTCCTCGTCGGTGTTGCAGACCAGGACGCGGTAGCCCCTGGCCAGAGCGACGACCTCGATGACCCGGACCATCTCGGCGAAGTGCGGGTTCTCGATGTCCGGGACCACGATGCCCAGCGCCTCCATCTGCTGGCGGCGCAGGTTCCGGGCCAGCCGGTTGGGCCGGTAGCCCAGCTCGGCCGCGGCCGCCCGGACCCGCTGGCCCAGTTCCGGGTCGACCTTAGGATCCCCGTTGAGCACGCGGGACACGGTGGCCACGGACACCCGGGCCCGTCCGGCCACGTCTTTGATCCGGACAGTGCGCGGGCGTTCCGGTGGCGGCATGGCTAGATGATCTCCAGTCCGTCCGCGTCCGGCAACGTGGGGAACGGCCCGGCGGGCAGGGTCTGGTACCAGTACGCGACGCTGGCGATGTCGTCCCGCAGGGGCAGGTAACGGCCACCCGGCCGCCAGCCGAGGGCCTGCATCGTGACGCGGAGATCGGCCCCGAACCGGATCGGGTCGGTCAGGTGCCAGCGGTACATGCTGAACCGGCTCTGGGTGATGTTCGGGTCGGTGCCGTCCGGGATGAACGCCAGCGGCAGGCCCGAGTACGGGGTGGTGAACGTCTGGTAGGCGTGGTTGACCCAGAAGTTGTAGGAACCCAGGAAGTAGTCCTCGGTGCCGGTGCTGGCGATGGTCGGCCACTCCTGGTCCCCGTCGAGGAAGAACTTCAGCTCTCCCTCACCCCACCAGCCACCGCTGTTCGACCCCCAGGCGAGCGAGGTGCCGACGTAGTGCCCGCGGCCGCTGACCTGGTCCAGGACGGTGTGCTCGGTCCCGTAGGCCAGCGGGTTGCTGCGGCGGAACTGGGCGTGGAAGTACGCGGCGTCCGCCGGGACCTCGGTCAGCTCGTAGTTGAGCTGGTAGTAGACCGTGGCCCGGCCGGGTGACCGGTTCTCCATCGTCATCCGGCAGTGACCCCGGAACGGCATCTCCCAGAAGCTGTTCAGCGCGCTGCCCGGGTTGACGCAGACCGGCAGGGAGGAGATCTGCGCGTGCCCGCTCCACGGCAGGCCGCCCCAGCCGGAGGCGAAGAAGTCACCGAGGGGGCATTCGACCGACGGCTGCTCCTGGCCGTCCCAGTAGACGCGCAGGATGAGGTGCCGCCACGGGCAGTGGGCGGGGGTCAGCCACAGCTGCCGGATCACCCCGGGGCCGTCGATGTCGGCCAGGTCCAGGGTGGCGCCGGGCTCGATGTGCACGTAGGGCGAGATCTTCCACCCCGGGCCGAGGTCGCGGGCGGCCGCGGCGGCCACCCCGTCGGCGTCCGCCGCCGCCGCGCCCTTGGCGCCGGTCCGGTTCTCCGGCGAGATGGTCCGGGACCGCCCGCTGGTCAGCCGCGACAGCCCAGTGACCCCGCCGGTCATCCGGCACCAGCCGACCTGCGCACCCTGGCACCTTTCTTCCGCTCCCGGCATCGGAACGCCCGCTCCGCGCACCGCGCTCCCGAGCTGTTCCAAGATCTGAGTAATCGATTACTTCTGATGCATCGTAGCCACGAGGTGATCAGGACGTCAATGACCTGCCCGCCGCGCGGGAGCGGTGACGGGCCCGGGCAGGTCCGGACGGGGCCGGGCCGGACGGACTCCCCGGGCGGTCATCACGCGCCTGTCACGCAGATGTCACGCCTTCGTGGGAGCTTCAGGAAAGCAGGGTCCCCGGTCGGGGATGTACCGCCCTGACGGGGCCTGTACGGGCCACAGGCCCGACCAGTCACCGCAGACTGAAGGAGCAGAAATGCGCATAATCGGCAAGCTATCGGCGGTGTTCACGACCGCTGTAGCCACCCTCGCACTGTCAGCCGCCGCCGCGTCGGCGGCAACGACGACGACATCGGTATCGGCGGCGGCCCCCGACACCACCTGCAGCGTGGTCGGAAGCGGTAGCCCCGGCTACACCACCTTCACTCTCCACGTCAACAAGGACACCTGCGGGCAGACCGTCAAGGCGGCCGT
>DASWVA010000085.1:0-8291 GCA_036401415.1 Streptosporangiaceae bacterium | reverse complement strand
ATCGCCAGCTTCCACTGGTCCTGGCGGCTGCTGCTGGCCACCGGGGACGCCCGGTACGCGGACCTGATGGAGCGGGTGCTGTACAACGCGTTCGGCGCCTCGATCTCCACCGACGGGCAGCGGTTCTTCTACGTCAACCCGCTGCAGCGGCGCTCCGACCACGTGGAAGGGGACGATCCGGCCCGGCGGCACGAATGGTTCTCCTGCGCCTGCTGCCCGCCGAACATCATGCGGCTGCTCGCCTCGCTGCAGCACTATCTGGCCACCACCGCGGGCGCCACCCTGTTCGTGCACCAGTTCACCGGGGCGGAGATCGCCGCCCCGCTGGCCGGCGGCACGCTGGGCGTGGTGCTGTCCACCGACCTGCCGTGGTCGGGTGAGGTCACGCTGCGGGTCACGCAGGCGCCGGCCGGCCCGGCCGGGCTGGCCCTGCGGGTTCCGGCCTGGACCGGGACACCCCGGCTCCGGGTCAACGGTGAGCTGACCGACCCGGGACCGGCCCGCCGCGGCTACCTGACCGTGACCCGGGTGTGGCAGCCCGGGGACGTGCTGGCCTGGACGTTCGACCTGACGCCGCGCTGGGTGTACCCGCACCCGCGGATCGACTCGGTCCGGGGCTGCGTGGCGGTCGAACGCGGCCCGCTCGTCTACTGCTTCGAGCAGGTGGACCAGGCCCACGAGCTGGACGACCTCGCGCTGGCGGCCGGCACCGGGCTGGCCGAGCGGGCGGCCACGCTACCGGAGATCGGCCGCACGGTACTGGTCGAAGCGGACGCGAAACCGATGGCGGTGGCCGGTGCCGGGACGCAGCGGGCCACGGCGGTGCCGTACTTCCAGTGGGACAACCGGGACGGCCGGCCCATGCGGGTATGGCTGCCGGCCATCATGGCCTGATGACGATCACGGTGCGGGCCGCGACCCCGGCCGACGCAGCCGCGGTGGCGGCGATCTACGCACCGGTGGTGGCGGGCACGGCCATCTCCTTCGAGGAGGACCCACCCGCCCCGGAGGAGATCGGCTGGCGGATGCTGGCCGCTCCGCGGCTGCCGTGGCTGGTGGCGGACGACGGCGGCCGGGTCGCGGGCTACGCCTACGCGTCGGCTCACCGGGCCCGCCCGGCCTACCGCTGGTCGGCGGACTGCTCGGTGTACCTGGATCCGGACCACCGGGGCCACGGGCTGGGCCGGCGCCTGTACGAGCGGCTGATCGCCGAGGTTCGTGACCTGGGCTACCGGTCGCTGTTCGCGGGCATCGCGCTGCCCAACCCGGCCAGCGTGGGCCTGCACGAGGCGATCGGATTCCGGCCGGTGGGCGTGTTCCGGGACGTCGGCTACAAACATGGTGCCTGGCGGGACGTGGGCTGGTGGCAGTACCGCCTGGGCGGGCAGCAGGCCAGCCCGGGCGAGCAGCAGTACAGCCCGGCCGAACCGCGCCCGTGGATGGCTTAGGCCATGGCCGGCCGCGAACTGGTGATCCTGGGCACCGCGAGCCAGGCCCCGACCCGGGAGCGCAACCACAACGGCTACCTGCTGCGCTGGGACGGCGCGGGCCTGCTGTTCGACCCGGGCGAGGGCACCCAGCGGCAGATGCTGCTGGCCGGGGTGCGGGCCAGCGAGATCAACCGGATCTGCGTGACCCACTTCCACGGCGATCACTGCCTGGGACTGCCGGGCGTGCTGCAGCGGATCTCGCTGGACCGGGTGGCGCATGACGTCATCTGTCACTATCCGGCCGGGGGGCAGGAGTTCTTCGAACGGTTGCGGCACGCGGCTTACTTTCATGACCTGGCCACGGTCCGCCAGCACCCGGTCACTGACGAGCCGGTCCTGGCCGAGCCGGGTCCCTGGCGGCTCACGGCCCGGCCGTTGTCGCACCGGGTGCCCACCGTCGGTTACCAGTTGGCCGAGCCGGACGGGCGCCGGATGCAGCCTGGACGGCTGGCCGCCCTGGGCATCAGCGGGCCGGACATCGGCCGGCTGGCCCGGGACGGCAGCCTGGAGACCGGCGGCCGCCGGGTCACGCTGGAGCAGGTGAGCGAGCCGCGGGCCGGCCAGCGGTTCGCGTTCATCATGGACACCCGGCTCTGCGACAGCGCGTTCGCGCTGGCCGAGGGGGCGGACCTGATCGTGTGTGAGGCGACGTTCCTGGACACCGACGCCGAACTGGCGCCCGCTTACGGCCACCTGACCGCGCGGCAGGCCGGCCAGATCGCGGCCGAGTCCGGGGTGCGCACGCTGGTGCTGAGCCACTTCTCCCAGCGCTACGCGCACCGTGATCCCCGGCGGTTCGGGGATGAGGCGGGCGCGGTGTTCGGCGGCGAGATCGTGGTCGCGGCCGACCTGGCCCGGGTTCCGGTACCCCGCCGGTGACCGGCCCGGCCCCGGCGTGGGTGTCACCATCCCTCAGCCGGTGGGCTGGCGCCCGAGCCCGGGCGGCTCCCGGCCCGCGAACAGCCAGCCCCCGGCCGCGGCCAGCAGCGGCAGGCCGACCAGCAGCACCAGCAGGTTGGTGACCGGCACCGCGGACAGCGCGGACAGGCCCCCTTCCTGGGTGTCACCCCGGAAGTAGCCGACCGCGGCTACGTACCCGGCGGCCACGCCGAGCACCGCGCCGAGCAGGCCCAGCGCGCCCGCGGTGAATGCGGTCAGCGCCCGGCGGGTCCGGCCGCTGGCCCCGGTCGCGGCCAGTGTGCGCAGGTCGGAGGCGGTTTCGCTGCGGATCAGGCCGACGCTCATGGCCAGGACGCCCAGCGCGAGCAGCACGCCGAACACCGTGGCCCAGTCGATGATCTGGCCCACCGACGGAACGCTCGACCGGGTCTGCACCGTCATCCCGGCCGCGGCCGCGGCCAGCTGGGTGCTCTTGATCTGGGTCGCGGTGAGCGGGTGCGGCGTCTGGATCAGCCAGCCGGACACGCTCGGGCTCAGCCCGAGCTGGCGCACGGCGTGCTCGGTGATCACCGTGTTCGGCGCCGACGTGCCGGACGGCAGCGCGCTGACCTGCTGGATGACCGGACCCGCCAGGCACTCGCCCGGAGGGCAGGGGAACAGCCCGGGGCCCGGCAGCTTGCGGCCGTAGTCACCGTAGGTGAGCTGCATCTTCGACAGCCCCGCCAGGCCGGGCCGCATGGTCAGGATGTCCGCGCCCGGCGCGACCGTGCCGGGCGTGATCCCGAACGCCCGCAGCAGCGCCGGGGTGGCCACGTACACCGGCCCGGACCAGTTCCGGCCGGCCGCCGCGTGCTGCAGGGAGGCGCTGGTGGTGTCCAGCTCGGTCACGTCATGCGAGCCGAGCGCGGACGCCATCCGGCCCGCGGCCGCCCGCATGAGCTGAAGCTGACGGCCGGTGACGGCACCGGAGCCGGGGCCGCCGGGGCCGCTGGGCCCCGGTGGCCCGTACGCCCCGGTGGGGGTGTAGGCGATCAGCTGGCTGGAGGTCAGGTTGGGCCCGGCGTAGTCGAGCACGTTGGCGTAGCGCGCGGCCGACGTGACCGAGATGATCACCGCGATCAGGACCCCCAGGCTGATGGCCGCCAGGGCCGAGCCCGACCGGGCCCGGTACCGGGCCAGATCCCGCAGGGCGAGCCGGGCCGAGACCGGCGTGTAACCGGCGATCCGGCCGAGCAGGGCCAGGCCCATCGGGGCCAGCAGGATCACCGCGGCGGCCAGGGCCACGAAGCCGCCGGCCACGGCCAGCGTGGCCAGCCCCTGGCTGCCGTTTCCGCCGGCCTGGCTGCCCGAGTAGGTCAGCAGGCCGAACGCCGCGGCCAGCGCGGCCAGTCCCGGCAGGGCGGACCGGCGGACCTGCCGGGGCGGGGCGGGACGCCCGGACAGTGCGGCCATGACCGGGATCCTGCTCACGGCGCGGGCCGGGCGCGCGGCGGCCAGGTAGGTGGCCAGCACGGCCAGGCCCATGGCCGGTCCGATCACCGCCCACGGCAGCGCGAACGCGGCGATGAGGTGGTGCGAGCTGGTTTCTACGTGCGGGCGGTATGCGAGCCAGGCGGCCAGCCCGAGCACCGCCCCGAGCAGCGTCCCGGCCACGCCGACCACCACGCCGTTGGCCCGGACGACCAGCCGGACGTTCCGGTCGGTGGCGCCGAGCGCGCCCAGCATGCCCAGGGCGCGCAGCCGGCGCTGGGCCAGCACGGTGAAACCGCCCACCGAGACCAGGGCGATGAGCAGCATGCCCACCGTGGCCAGGGCGAGCGTGATGGTGGCCGGGTTGATGGCGTTGCCGCTGGCCACGAGCTGGGGGGTGACCACGTTCGGGCCGATGCTGCGCGGCGGAACCCCGGGCGCGTCGAACAGCACGGTGACGGTGGTCGGCGCGTGCACCTGACCCGGCACCAGCAGCGCGAACTCGTCCAGCAGGCTCTGCGGGTTCTGCACGATGCCGGTCACGGCCCGGGTCGCGCCACCCTGGGGCCAGACGCTGCCGACCTTCAGACCAAACTGGCGGGCCAGGGCCGGGGTCACCGCGACCTGGCCCGGGCCGGCCGGATAGTGCCCCTGGATGAGGGAGAGCATCGGCGAGCCGAACGGGCCGCGGGGGTCCTGGGCCCGCAGGTCGTAGGTCGCGGTCGAGCCGGGCACCTGGGCGACCTGGTTCCCGATCACGTCGGTGCGACCGAACCGGTGCTGCAGCGAGGCGATCGTGGTGGCCAGGTGCGGATCGGCACCCGGGAAGGTGGCCAGGTCCTGCGCGCTGCCGAACGTGGCGCCGGGCCGGCCCTGGGCGTTGGTGGCCACGGCCGCGCCGACGAACGTCGCGGCCACGGCCACCGTGATCAGGGCCAGCACCAGCAGCTGCTGCCGCCACTCACGGCGGAACAGCCGCCAGGCCCAGCGGATCACCGCACGCCGCGCGGGAACGCCCCCGTTCCCGGTCCCCGCGGCCGGCCGCTCCGCCAGCACGGCGCTCACGGAGTCTGGCCCTGGCTGAGCAGCGACTCCGGCCCGGGCGGGGGGGTGGTCTGGTCGACGATCCGCCCATCGCGCAGGAACACCACCCGGTCGGCCCAGGAGGCCAGCTGGGCGTCGTGGGTAACCACCACCGCGGCCATGCCGCGCTTGCAGGCGTTGTGGATCAGCCGCATGACGGCTTCCGCATTGGCCGAATCCAGCGCGCCCGAGGGCTCGTCGGCCAGCAGCAGGCGGCGCTCCCCCGCCACCGCGCGGGCGATGGCCACCCGCTGGCGCTCACCGCCGGACAGCTGGTCCGGGAAGCGGCCGGCCGCCTCGTCCAGGCCCAGTTCCTGCAGCGCACGCAGCCCGGCCGACCGCGCGGTGCGGGCCGGGACCCCGTCCAGCTCCAGCGGCAGCGCGACGTTCTCGGCCGCGGTCAGCCCGGGCAGCAGATTGAAATCCTGGAACACGTACCCCACCGTGCGCCGGCGCAGCCGGGCCTTGCCGCCGCGCGACAGGTCACCCAGGTCGGTGCCGGCCACCAGCACGTCGCCGCGATCGGGCTCTTCCAGGCTGCCGGCGATGGTGAGCAGGGTGGACTTGCCCGACCCGCTCGGGCCCATGACCGCCACCATCTGGCCGGCCAGCACGGTCAGATCGATCCCGGCCAGCGCCCGGACCCGGCCCGCCCCCTCTCCGTAGGTTTTCGAAACGCCTCGTAGCTCCAGCACGGTCATCCCCGTCTCCTTTGGTGATCCCCCCGGATGGTCGGTCATCGCCGGGTCCCCGCCCGGCGTCGTGGCAGCGGAGCCGCCGCGAGCGAGGGTGGCGGCGGATCGGCGGCGGCCCGCTTGAGCCGGCCGTCGGCGCTGTCCAGCCAGCGGACGACGGCGTCCAGCCGGAACAACTCGGCGTCGACCACCAGGGCCAGGCTCAGGTCGGCCCCGGCCTCGTCCTCCTTGATCCGCGTCCACTGCTGCATCAGCTGCACCAGGTAACGGCGGTGCGCCTGGATGACCTCGTGCACGTCGACGCCGGGCACCCGGGTGGCGACCAGTACCTTCATGACCAGCTCATCCCGGGGCGGCGAGGACAGGTCGGGCGGGGTCCGCAGCCATCCGGCCAGTTCCCCCGCGCCCGCATCGGTGAGCCGGAAGCCCTTCTGCGGCCCTTCGTCCGCGGTCTCGTCGGACTGCACCAGCCCGTCGCGCTCCAGCCGCTGCAAGGTCGTGTAGACCTGCCCCACGTTCAGCGGCCACACCTCGCCGGTCCTGGCCTCGAACTCTTCCCGCAGCTGAAGCCCGTACTTGGGCCCCTCACTGAGCAGCGCCAGCAGCGCGTGACGCACACTCACCGGCCACTTCCAACCCGTATCATGCTCAGAATAATACTGAGTATACCAATAGCCGCGCAAGGGCATTGGCCGAACAGCCGGAAGAAAGAACAGCGGGAAGCCGCGGGGAGGGCCGCGGGAAGCCGTACGCTGCTCGGTGTGGCCCGGACCGCGGAGAAACCGGCGGTAGCGATGGACCTGCTGCCGCACCTGCGGCGGGCTCACGACCACATCGACCGGTACTACGCCAGTGCGATCGACCTGGACGAGCTGGCCCGGGTGGCCGGGGTGTCCAAGTACCACTTCGCCCGCAGCTTTGAGTCGGCCTACGGGCTGACCCCGATCAGGTACCTGACCCGCCGCCGGGTGGAACGGGCCCAGGATCTGCTCCGCAGCGCGAACCTGACCGTGACCGAGATCTGCTTCCTGGTCGGGTTCGCCAGCCTGGGCTCGTTCTCGTCCCGGTTCAGCCAGCTGGTGGGCGAGACGCCGACCGCCTACCGCAACCGGTGGGCCGCCCAGGGCGGCCCGCACATCCCCGGCTGTTACCTGTTCATGCGCGGGCCCGCCCAGCTGGCATCCGGCCCGCGTTGACCGGCCGCGTTAACAGGCCGCGTTAACAGGCCGCGTTGACAGGCCCGGACCAGAACTACAGCATGATTTCAAAAGGCGAAGCGGGGCTGGCGCGCAGGAAAGGTCATAGCTGATGGTGGACTTCTCGCTCAGTGACGAGGAACGGCAGATCCGGGACACCGTGCGGTCCTTCATCGAGCGGGAAGTCATACCGCTGGAGCCTGAGGTGCTGCGCAACGAGCGCGCCGGGCAGCCCGGGCTCGACCCGTCCGTCCTGCGCGAGCTGCAGAACAAGGCCCGCCGGAGCGGGTTCTGGGGCGTGAACACGCCCGAGGAGTACGGCGGCATGGACCTCGGGGCGGTGATGTCCGCGATCTTGATGATGGAGTGCGGCCGGACCTTCGTGCCGTTCGCGTTCGGCGGCTACGCCGACAACATCCTGTACGCGGCCAACCAGGAGCAGAAGCAGCGCTACCTGATTCCCACCATCGAGGGCGAGCGGCGCTCTTGCTTCGCGATCACCGAACCCGGGGCGGGCTCGGACGCGCGGAACATCCGCGCCTCGGCCCGGCCAGATGGCGGCGACTACGTCATCAACGGCGAGAAGACGTTCATCACCAACGGCAACGAGGCCGACTTCGTGATGGTGTTCGCGGTGGTGCCAGACACGGGCATCACCTGCTTCCTGGTCGACCGGGACATGGGCTGGAAGTCCGAGCCGATCCCGACCATGGGCGAGTGGGGCCCGGCCGCGCTGGTGTTCGAGGACGTCCGGGTGCCGGCGTCCGCCATGCTGGGCGAGCCGGGCCGGGGCTTCGAACTGGCCATGGAGTGGATCCGGCAGGGCCGCTACCTGATCCCGGCCCGGGCCATCGGCGCGGCTGAGCGGTTGCTGCAGATGGCCATCGACTACGCCAGGATCCGCGTGTCGATGGGCCACCCGATCGCCGAATACCAGGCCATCCAGTGGCAGATCGCCGACTCCGCGGTCGACATCGAGAGCACCAAGTGGCTCACCCTGCACGCGGCCTGGCGGGTGCAGCAGGGCCTGGACGGGCGGCACGCGTCCTCCATCGCCAAACTGGACGGCGCGGTGATGGCCAACCAGGTCGTCGACCGGGTGATGCAGATCCACGGCGGCATGGGTTACACCAAGGAACTGCCGGTCGAGCGGTGGTACCGCGAACTGCGGCTGCTGCGTATCTACGAGGGCACCGATGAGATCCAGCGGCGCACGATCGCCCGCAACCTGCTCAAGGGTCACGTCAAGCTGGGCGGCATCGGCGAATGAACGGCGGTGCCGCCGGGGTCAGCCCGCGGGGCCGTCCCGCTGCTCAGCTGCTCAGGAACGCCGGGACCTGGGCCAGCTCGACCAGGGCGTGCAGGTCGAAGGCGGCGTCCAGGGCGGCCGCCCCGGAGATCAGGACCACGGCGGCGGCCGTCGCGACCAGCAGCGGGCGCACGGCCGGGGCCGGGGC